>DATAGN010000400.1:0-4762 GCA_036263715.1 Ramlibacter sp. | reverse complement strand
CCTCGGGCGCTCCCGGCGGGCGCAGCGCCCCCGCGGGCAAGACCTTGCAACGCGGCTGACCGCCGCCCAGGAGCATTCCATGCAGTTGCCCGAGATCGCGATCCGCCGGCCGGTGTTCGCCACCGTCCTGTCGCTGCTCGTGTTGCTGATCGGCGCGGTCAGCTTCACCCGCCTCGCGGTGCGCGAGTACCCGAAGATCGACGAGCCGATGGTCACCGTGAGCGTCAAGTACCCCGGCGCGTCGGCGGAGGTGATCGAGTCGCAGTTGACCAAGCCGCTGGAGGACTCCATCGCGGGCATCGACGCGGTCGACGTGATCACCTCGATCAGCCGCGCCGAGCAGAGCCAGATCTCGGTGCGCTTCCGCCTGGAGAAGGATGCCGACGCGGCCGCGGCCGAAGTGCGCGACCGGACTTCGCGCGTGCGCAACCGGCTGCCGCAGGCGATCGAGGAGCCCGTGATCGCCAAGGTGGAGGCGGACGCCTTCCCCGTGATCTGGCTGGCCTTCACCAGCGACACCCTCAACCCGCTGCAGATCAACGACCTGGTCAACCGCGTGGCCAAGCCGCGGCTGCAGACCGTGACCGGCGTGGCCGACGTGCGCATTTTCGGCGAGCGCAAGTACGCCATGCGCGTGTGGCTGGACCCGGACAAGCTGGCCGGCTACCGCATGACCACGCAGGACGTGGAAGACGCGATCCGGCGCAGCAACCTGGAACTGCCGGCGGGCCGCATCGAGTCGCAGCAGCGCGAATTCAGCGTCACTTCGCAGACCGACCTGATCCGGCCGGCGCAGTTCGCGGACATCGTCATCCGCAACGTCAACGGCTTCCCCGTGAAGATCCGCGACGTGGCACGGGTGCAGGAAGGCGCGGCGGACGAACGCAGCCGCGTTCGCCTGAACGGCAAGAGCGCCATCTCCGCCGGCGTGATCCGGCAGGCCACGGCCAACCCGCTCGAACTCGCCGAAGGCGTGCGGGCCATGATCCCGAAGCTCAAGGCCGACCTGCCGGGCGACATCAACATCGAGGTGGCGAACGACAACTCGCTGTTCATCGACCGCTCGGTCAAGAACGTCTACCGCACGATCGTCGAGGCCATCATCCTGGTGGCGCTGGTGATCTTCGTGTTCCTGCGCACGATCCGCGCGTCCATCATCCCCATCGTCACCATCCCGGTCAGCCTGGTGGGCACCTTCGCCATGATGGCGCTGGCCGGCTTCACCATCAACACGCTGACGCTGCTGGCGCTGGTGCTGGCGATCGGGCTGGTGGTGGACGACGCCATCGTGATGCTGGAGAACATCTTCCGGCACATCGAGGAGGGGCTGGATCCATTCTCGGCGGCCATCAAGGGCGCGCGCGAGATCGGCTTCGCGGTGATCACGATGACGCTGACGCTGGTGGCCGTGTACGCGCCGCTGGCCTTCACGCCGGGCCGCACCGGACGGCTGTTCGTCGAGTTCGCGCTGGCGCTGGCGGGCGCGGTGGTCGTGTCGGGCTTCGTGGCGCTGACGCTCACGCCCATGATGTGCTCCAAGCTGCTGCGCCACAACCCGGACCCGACCTGGTTCGACTCGCACATGGAGCGCTGGCTCACGGCGCTCGCGCGCGGCTACGAGCGCGTGCTGCGCTGGGTGCTGCTCACGCGCTGGACGCCCAAGGCCGGGTCCTCGCCGATCATGGGCACGCTGCTGCAGGCCCGCTGGCTGATCATCGGCGTGATGCTCGCCAGCGCCGCGGCCATCGCCATGGTCTGGCCGACCATGAAGCAGGAACTGTCGCCGCTGGAAGACCGCGGCACCATCCTGGCCAACGTGAACGCGCCCGACGGCTCGACCCTGGAGTACACCGACCGCTATGCGCAGGCACTGGAGAAGCTGGGCCTGCCGTACAAGGAGTTCGACCGCATCTTCGCCAACGTCGGCAACCCCACGGTGTCGCAGGCGAGCGTGGTGTACCGCACGGTGGACTGGGAGGAGCGCAAGCGCACGACGCTGGAGCTGGCGCGCGAGCTCGGGCCCAAGAGCAACTCGCTGCCGGGCGTGGACGCCTTCATCATCACGCCGCCTTCGCTGGGGCAGGGCTTTCGCGAGCGGCCGGTGAACTTCGTGATCCAGACCTCGGACAGCTACGAGAACCTGAACCGCGTGACGCGGCAGATGATGGAAGAGATCGCCAAGAACCCGGGCATCGTCTCGCCGCAGGTCGACCTGCGCCTGAACAAGCCCGAACTGCGCATCGACGTCGATCGCACCAAGGCCGCGGACATGGGCGTCAGCGTCGAAGTGGTGGCCAAGGCGCTGGAGACGATGCTGGGCGGCCGCGTGGTCACCCGCTACAAGCGCGACGCCGAGCAGTACGACGTGATCGTGCAGACGCAGGCGAGCGGCCGCACGACGCCGGAGGACATCGACGGCATCAACGTGCGCGGCCGCAACGACACCATGATCCCGCTGTCCGCGCTGGTGAAGGTGCGCGAGAGCGTGAGCCCGCGCGAGCTGAACCACTTCGGGCAGCGCCGCTCGGTGTCGATCACCGCCAGCCTGACGCCCGAGTACTCGCTGGGCCAGGCGCTGACCTTCATGGACCAGACCGCGGCCAAGGTGCTCAAGACCGGGTACACGACGGAACTGAACGGCACCTCGCGCGAGTTCAGGAACTCGCAGGGCGCGCTGGCCATCGTGTTCGTGCTGGCGCTGTTCTTCATCTTCCTGGTGCTGGCCGCGCAGTTCGAAAGCTTCGTCGACCCCTTCGTGATCCTGCTGTCGGTGCCGCTGTCGATGATCGGGGCGCTGCTGGCGCTCAAGTGGTCGGGCGGCTCGTTGAACGTGTATTCGCAGATCGGGCTGATCACGCTGGTGGGGCTGATCACCAAGCACGGGATCCTGATCGTGGAGTTCGCCAACCAGCTGCGCGAGTCGGGGCTGGAGATGGTGGAAGCGGTGATCAAGGCCGCGTCGCAGCGCCTGCGCCCGATCCTGATGACCACCGGCGCCATGGTGCTGGGTGCGCTGCCGCTGGCCATCGCCAGTGGCGCCGGCGCCGAGAGCCGCCAGCAGATCGGCTGGGTGATCGTGGGCGGCATGAGCCTGGGCACGGCGCTGACGATCTTCGTGGTGCCGACGATGTACATGCTGTTCGCCCGCAAGGAAGTGCCCGGTGCGAACAAGGCACTGGCGAAGGAAGAGCCGCTGGTGCATCACCCGGACCTGATCGCGAAGTAGGTGCTCGTCACCCCCGCCTGCGCGGGGATGACGAGGACGCGGGTTGACCTTCCGTCCCCGCAGGTGTGCAATCCCTTCCGATGCCCACCGTCGAATTCGCCCCCGCGCTCACCCGCCACGTCCCCTGCCCGCGGCAGGAGGTCGGGCCGGGCACGCTCGCGCACGTCCTCGACGCCTCGTTTGCCATCGCGCCGGCGCTGCGCGCCTACGTGCTCGACGAACAGGGCGCGGTGCGCAAGCACGTGGCCGTGTTCGTCAACGGCGAGATGATCCCCAACCGCAACGACCTCACCCGCACGCTCGCGCCGCAGGACCGCGTGCACGTGATCCAGGCGCTCACAGGAGGCTGAACATGCCCGCTTTGCTCGTGGCCACCCGCAAGGGCCTCATCCGCGTCGAACACGGACGCACCGCCTGGCAGCCGCGCCGGCCCGCGTTCCCCGGCGAACCGGTCACGCAGGTGCTGCGCGACGCGAGCGACGGCACGCTGTACGCCGCGCTGCGCCTTGGCCACTTCGGCGTGAAGCTCAAGCGCAGCAGCGACGGCGGCGCGAGCTGGGAGGACGTTGCTGCGCCGGCGTTTCCCCCCAAGCCCACGGAAGGCACGTGGAAGGACGACGCGACACCCTGGACCGTGGACCTCGTGTGGAGCCTGGAAGCGGGCGGCGGCCGCCTCTGGGCCGGGTGCCTGCCGGCGGGCCTGTTCGTGTCCGAGGACCGAGGCGCGAGCTGGCGGCTGGTGGAGTCCCTCTGGTTGCGCCCCGAGCGCAAGGAGTGGTTCGGCGGCGGCTACGACCATGCGGGCATCCACTCGATCGTCGTGGACCCGCGCGACGCGCGCCACGTGACCATCGCCATCTCCTGCGGCGGCGTGTGGCAGACGCGCGATGCCGGCGAGACCTGGAACATCACCTCCGAAGGGTTCGACGCCGGCGCCTACATGCCGCCCGAGCGCCGCTTCGACGGCAACATCCAGGACATCCACCGCATCGCCGCTTGCGCGGCGCAGCCCGACGTGTTCTGGGCCCAGCACCACGGCGGCCTGTACCGCAGCACCGATGGCGGCCAGCGCTGGGAGACCATTCCCGCGCCGCAACCCAGCGGCTTCGGCTTCGCCGTCGCGGCCCATCCCACGGATCCGCAGCGTGCGTGGTTCGTGCCGGCGCACTCGGACGCGCAGCGCATGCCGGTGGACGGGCGCATGGTGGTGAACGAAACGCGCGACGGCGGCAGGACGTTCGCGAGCCTGGGCTACGGACTGCCGCCGCACGACGCGTACCACCTCGTGTACCGGCATGCGCTGGCTTGCGCCGACGACGGGCGGACGCTGGCGATGGGGTCGACGACGGGGGGCTTGTGGATCAGCGAGGACGAAGGGCAGTTGTGGCACTGCGTCTCGCGGGATTTGCCGCCGATTGCGGCGGTGCGGTTCGTTTGAATGCGGACGTCGGGGTTCGGGCTGCGCCGCTCACCCCGACCTACGGATCCCTGCGGTTCGCTTGGATGTTGGGGTGCGCTGCGCGCAACCCAACCTAC
>DATAGN010000399.1:0-2111 GCA_036263715.1 Ramlibacter sp. | reverse complement strand
CCACGCACCGCTGCTCCAGGGCGAGGACCCGCGTGACGTGCAGCGCCTGAGGCTGAAGCTGGCGCGCAACCCGGCCCTGCAGTGGATCGGCCGTGCCGGCGTCACCACGCTGTCGCAGGCGGCGATCGACGTGGCGCTGTGGGACCTGAAGGCCAAGGCCGAAGGCGTCCCGCTGTGGAAGTTGCTGGGCGGGCAGGTGCGCGAACGGGTTCGCGCGTACAACACCGACGTCGGCTGGCTGTCGATCCCCGACGACCAGCTGGTGCAGGGCGCGCTGCGCGCCGTGGAGCAGGGCTTCAGTGGCATCAAGATCAAGGTCGGCTCCACCGTGGAGCGCGACCTGCGCCGGCTGCGCGCCGTGCGCGAGGCGATCGGCCCCGACATCACGCTCGCGATCGACGGCAATGGCAAGTGGGACCTCGCCACCTGCATGCGCTTTTGCCGCGGCGCCGAACCGTTCGACGTGTACTGGTTCGAGGAGCCGCTCTGGTACGACGACGTGAAGGGCCATGCGCAGCTCGCGCGCGCCACTCGCATCCCGGTGGCGCTGGGCGAGCAGCTGTACACGCAGGACGCGTTCTCGGAGTTCTTCCACCAGCAGGCGATCCACTGGGTGCAGCCGGACGTGACGCGCCTGGGCGGCCTCACCGAGGTGCTGCGCGTGTGCGAAGCCGCCAACGCGTGGCGCCTGCCGGTGGCGCCGCATGCGGGCGACATGAGCCAGGTGCACGTGCACCTGAGTTATGCGCACCCGGCCTGCCAGGTGCTGGAGTACATCCCCTGGATCAAGGACTGCTTCACCGATCCCGCGGATGTGGTGGACGGCTTCTTCCGCCTGCCGCAGCAGCCCGGCGCCGGCACGACGCCCACGCCGCAGGCGTGGGAGCGTTTCCGCCAGGCTGCGGCCTGAGGCGCGCGCATGGTGCCGGGCAACGAATCCCTACTCGGCAAGCCAACCGAGCCGTGGCGGCGGCGGATGCACGAGGTGATCTTCGAATCCGAGACGCCAGCGGGGCGCGCGTTCGACAAGGTCATCATCACGGCCATCCTGGTCAGCGTGGCCGTCGTGATCGCCGACAGCGTCCCGGCGCTGCATCAGCGCTTCCGCAACATCTTCGACGTGGTGGAGTGGTTCTTCACCATCCTGTTCACGCTGGAATACATCGCGCGGCTGGTGAGCGTGAAGCGGCAGCTGAAATACGTGTTCAGCTTCTTCGGCATCGTCGACCTGCTGTCGGTCCTGCCCACCTACCTGGCGATCTTCTTCCCCGAGGTGCACGCCCTCATCGACGTGCGGATCCTGCGGCTGCTGCGCATCTTCCGCATCTTCCGGCTCACGAACTTCATCACCGAATACCAGTCGCTCGCCGATGCGCTCTACGCCAGCCGCCGCAAGATCCTGGTCTTCCTGTCCGCCGTGATGATGGTGGTGCTGATCCTGGGGACGCTTCTCTACGTCGTGGAAGGACCGAAGCACGGCTTCAAGGACATCCCGACTTCGGTGTACTGGGCGATCACGACGGTCACCACGGTGGGCTTCGGCGACATCACGCCCAAGACCGAAGTGGGGCGCTTCATCGCCTCGGTGATGATGTTGATCGGCTGGGGCACCCTGGCGGTGCCCACCGGCATCGTCACCGCGGAGATGACCTCGCGCCGGCACCTGCGGCCGGGCGACGTGCTGCGCACCTGCGACAACTGCGGCGAGGCCGAACATTCCGGGCGGGCGCATTTCTGCCTGACCTGCGGGGCCGGCCTGCCGCCCATCCCCAAACCGCCCTGAGGCTGGGGAAAACGCCGAATCGCCGGCCGCGCGGCGGCGCGAAGATGGCGGCTCCTGACTCAACGGAGACTGCCATGCGCCACGCCCTCCTCCTCGCCGCCAGCCTCGCCCTCGCCGGCGGTGCCTGGGCCCACAACTGCCCCAACGAGATGAAGGCGATCGACGCCAAGCTGCAGGCCAAGCCGAATCTCTCGAAGGAGAACGCGGACAAGGTCGCCAAGCTGCGCAAGAGCGGCGAAGAGCACCACAAGGCGGGCAAGCACGCCGAGTCGATGAAGGATCTTGGCGAGGCGAAGAAGCTCCTGGGGATTTGACACAGCGTCGGGGG
>DATAGN010000398.1:0-5241 GCA_036263715.1 Ramlibacter sp. | reverse complement strand
GCTGGGGCTGATCCGCACCGGCTTGCTGTTCGGGATGATGAACGCGCTCATCGCCGTGTGGGCGCTGTGGCTGTTCCGGCACGAATTGCGCCGCGTGTTCGCGCATGCGCTCGCGTGCGTGCTGACCATCGGCGCGCTCGGCGCCGCGTTCGCCGGATCGAAGCAGATCACGTCGATGGCGGAGGACCGCTTCTACCAGGACCGCATCGTCATGGCCGAGAGTTCGCCCTGGCAGCGCATCGTGCTGACGCAGGGGCGCGGCGGACTGCGCCTGTTCCTCAACGGCAACCTGCAGTTCGCGCAGGCCGACGAATACCGCTACCACGAGGCGCTGGTGCATCCTGCGATGGCCGCGCACGGCGCGCCGCGCAAGGTGGCGGTGCTGGGCGGCGGCGACGGCCTGGCCATTCGCGAGATCCTGCGCTACCCCTCCGTGGAGAGCATCACGCTGGTGGAACTGGACCCGCACATGACGCGCCTGTTCGCGAGCGATCCCGCGCTGGTGGCGCTCAACGCCGGGGCGCTGAAGTCGCCCAAGGTGCGCATCGTCAACACCGACGCCTTCCAGTGGCTGCAGCAGGTGGAGGACATGTTCGACGTGATCGTGGTCGACTTTCCCGATCCCACCAACTTCTCCATCGGCAAGCTGTACACCAACTCCTTCTACGCCTTGCTGGACAAACGGCTGGCCGCCAGCGGCTACGCGGTGGTGCAGACCACCTCGCCCCTGATCGCGCGCCAGAGTTTCTGGACGGTGGTGCACACCATCGAGTCGGTGGGGCTGCGCACCTCGCCCTACCACGCGCATGTGCCGAGCTTCGGTGAATGGGGTTTCGTGATCGCCGGCCGCAGGCCCTGGCGCCCGCCGGAGCGCCTGCCCGAGGGCCTGCGCTTCCTCACCGCGGCAGGCGTGCCTGCGCTCTTCGACTTCCCGCGCGACATGGCGCGCGTGCCGGCGGAAGTGAACCGCCTGGCCAACCAGGCCCTGGTGACCACCTACGAACGCGAATGGGGCAAGCTGCATCCCTGATCACCCGGCGCGCCGCGCTGCTCGCCGCTGCCGGCGCGGTGGTGGGCTGCGCGCGGCCCGCGCCCGAGATCCCGGGCGGCTTCGCGGGCGTGGAGGTCGAGCGCGGGCACCTGCTGCGCACCATGCGCGAGTGGCCGGCACCGGCGGTCTCGCGGCGCGCGGACGTGGTGATCGCCGGTGGCGGCATCGCTGGCCTGGCAGCAGCCCGCGCGCTGCGCCTGCGCAGGCGCGAGGACTTCGTGCTGCTGGACCTGGAGGACGCGCCGGGCGGCAACAGCCGCGCCAGCGCCGTGGACGGCATCGCCTGTCCGCTCGGCGCGCACTACCTGCCGGTGCCGGGTGACGCGGCGCGCGAGGTGCAGGGCTTCCTGGAAGAACTGGGCCTGCGCAAGCGCGTGGCCGGCCGCTGGACCTATGACGAGCGGCACCTGTGCCACGCGCCGCAGGAGCGGCTGTTCCTCGAGGGCCAGTGGCAGGAAGGCTTGCTGCCGCTGTCGGGCGTCGGCGCCAGCACGCTGGCGCAGTACGTGCGCTTCGCACGCGAGGTCGAGGCCGCGCGGCGCACCGGCGCTTTCGCGATCCCCTTGCGCCAGCGCGAGAAGTTGCGCGGACTGGACGGCGCGACCTTCGCGCAGTGGCTCGCCGCGCGCGAATTCAGCGACGCGCACCTGCGCTGGTATCTCGATTACTGCTGCCGCGACGACTACGGCGCGGGCATCGAAGTGGTGTCCGCGTGGGCAGGGCTGCATTACTTCGCCGCGCGCCACGGCTTCCATCCGCCCGGAGCGGAGGAGGGCGGCGAGCGTGAAGCGGTGCTGACCTGGCCGGAAGGCAATGGTTTCCTGGCGCGGGCCCTGGCCGCGCCGCTGCGTGAGCGCTTTCGTGGCGGCCGCGTCGTCTTGCGCATCGCGGAGCATCGCCACGGTGTCGACATCGACAGCTTCGACGTGCGCACGCAGCGCGTGGAGCGCTGGCAGGCAGCGCAGTGCATCGTCGCGTTGCCGGCGCACGTGGCGGCGCGTGTCGTCGAGAACCCGCCCCATCCGGTGGCGGCACTGGCGCGGCAGACGCGGCACGCCCCCTGGATCGTCGCCAACCTGCACCTGCGCCTGCCGCCCTTGCCCGACGACGGCATGCCGATCGCGTGGGACAACGTCGTGCACGGCAGCACCACGAGCCTGGGCTACGTGGTCGCGACGCACCAGGAGCTGGATCCCGCGCCGCGGCCGATGGTGTGGACCTGGTATTGCGCGCCAGGTGAGGCCGCGCGCGGCGATGTGCTGCGGCAGCCGTGGACGCATTGGCGGGACCGGGTGGTGCAGGAGCTCGCGGTGCCGCACCGCGACATCGCCGCGCTGCTCACGCGGGTCGAGGTGACGCGCTATGGGCATGCGATGGCGATTCCGGTGCCGGGGGTATTGTCGAATTTGCCGGCGCCGCCGCGCAGCGGAAGGCTGCGCTTCGCGCACGGCGATTGGGCGGGGTATTCGGTGTTCGAGGAGGCGTTCACGATGGGGCACCTGGCCGTCGCGTGAACCGGCGGGGTTCGGCGCTGCGCGCGCTCACCCCGCCCTACCGGGAACCGTAGGTCGGGGTGAGCCCGCAGGCGAACCCCGACGGCGCATCAGGCCCGCATCAACGCCTCGATCTCGTCCGCCTTCACCGGCACCCCGCGCGTGATCAGCTCGCAGCCCTGCGGCGTCACGATCGCATCGTCCTCGATGCGGATGCCGATGTTGTGGAAGTGCTCCGGCACGCCCTCGCCCGGACGCACATAGATGCCCGGCTCGATGGTGAGCACCATGCCCGGCTGCAGCACGCGGCTGGGACGGTTCTTGATCGTCTCGCCCGACAAGGGATCCTTGCGCTCGCTCACCTGCCCCACCTCGCTGGGCTCCACGTAGCTGCCGCAGTCGTGCACGTCCATGCCGAGCCAGTGGCCCGTGCGGTGCATGTAGTACGCGAAGTACGCGCGCTTCTCGATGACGTCGTCGACGGTGCCGACTTTGTTGGCGTCCAGCAGCTTTACGTCCAGCATGCCTTGCGCGAGCACTTTCACCGCGGCTTCGTGCGGATCGGTGAAGCGAGCGCCCGGCTTCGTCGCGGCGACCGACGCTTCCTGCGAAGCCAGCACCAGGTCGTACAGCGTGCGCTGCGGGCCGGTGAACTTGCCATCGGCGGGGAAGGTGCGCGTGATGTCGCTGGCATAGCCATCGAGTTCGCAGCCCGCGTCGATCAGCACCAGCTCGCCGGCGCGCACCGGTGCGACGTCGGCGCGGTAGTGCAGCACGCACGCATTGGGGCCGGCGGCCACGATGGAACTATAGGCGGGGTACTGCGAGCCACCCATGCGGAACTCGTGCAGCAGCTCGGCGTCGAGGTGGTACTCGCGCACGTCCTTGCCTTCGCGCAGCATGCGCGCGCAGGTCTGCATGGCGCGCACGTGGGCACGGGCGCTGATGGCCGAGGCGCGGCGCATGATGTCCTGCTCGTGCGCGTCCTTCACCAGGCGCATCTCGTCGAGGACGGCGCACAGGTCGCGTTGCTGCTCGGGGCACAGCGCCCCGTAGCGCACGCGCGCGCGCACCTGGTTCAGCCAGCCGGCCACGCGCTGCTCCAGGCCCTGGTGGATCGCGAACGGGTACCAGACCGTCTCGCGGTTCTCCAGCAGGCGGGGCATCTGCTTGTCAAGTTCGGTGACCGGGAAGGCCGCGTCCACGGCAAGCGCGCCGACGGCCGCTTCGGGGCCGAGCCGGTAGCCGTCCCAGATCTCGCGCTCCAGGTCCTTGGGCTGGCAGAAGAGGGTGGTCTGGCCGTCGCCGGTGACCACGAGGAAGGCGCTGGGTTCCGTGAACCCGCTGAGGTAGTAGAAGTAGCTGTCGTGCCGGAACAGGAAGTCGGAGTCGCGGTTGCGCGGCCGCTCCGGCGCGGTGGGGATCAGCGCGATGCCGTTGGCCCCCAGCTGCGCGGCCATGCGGGCGCGGCGCTGGGCATAAAGCGAGGTGGGCACGGTGGTGTTCATGGCGCCATTTTGTCCGGGTTTGCGCTCAGGCGTTGAGGGCCGCCAGCCGCTCCGGCGTGCCGACATCCGTCCACTCGCCCGTGTAGAGCTCCGCCGTCACCTGCCCCTTGTCCATCTCCGCCCGCAGCAGCGGCGCGAGCTTGACCTTCTCGCCCACGGGATTGCCCACCGGCAGCCCGTCGAAGAAGCTGCGGCGGAACAGGCCTACCGTCGAATAGGTGTAGCGCACGATTGCCGTATTCAGGGCCCGGCCGTCCGGTGCCAGCCCGAAGTCGCCCTTGGCGTTGTGCGCGGGGTTGGGGACCAGGAAGATGTGCGCCAGCTTGCCGCTGCCGATGAACTTGTCGTACGCGGCGCGGGTGAACAGGAACTTCGGCATGTACACGTCGCCGGCGACGATCCAGAAGGCGTCCGCCAGCAGCGGCAGGGCGCGGGCGATGCCGCCGGCGGTCTCCAGCGCGCCGCCGAAGTCCTTGCCCTCGTGCGAGTACTGGATCCGCACGCCCTCCGGCGTCTCGTGCCCGTAGTGGTCCTCGATCTGTTCGCCCAACCAAGCGGTGTTGACGACCACGTCCCGAAAGCCGCCTTGTCCGAGCGCGTCGAGGTGGTGGCCCATGAGCGGCTTGCCCTTCACGGGCAGCAGCGGCTTGGGGCAGGTGTCGGTGAGCGGCCGCATGCGTTCGCCGCGGCCGGCGGCGAGGATCATGGCCTGGGCCATCGTCACGAATCTTCCCCTCGGTCGAGCGATCGTTGTTCGGTCCACTCGGGCTGGAAGCGCTGCACCAGCGCGAACATGAGCCCGCGTGCCTTGGCCGAGTGTTCGCCGCTGAAGTTGCACACGTAGACGTCGCAGGTGACGGCGCGCTCCTCCGGCCACGTGTGCAGGCACACGTGCGACTCGGCCAGCAGCACCGTCGCCGTCACCCCGCCCGGGCCCTTGCCGGTGGCCGGGAAGGTGTGGAACAGCTGGTTGACGACCTGCAGGCCCACGGCATCCACGGCGGCACGCGTCCATTCCCCCAGCTTTTCCGCGTCCGTCATCCACGCTGCGTCGCAGCGGCAGCGGTACAGGTCGGCGGTGAGGTGCAGGCCTTTCATGCTGCGCAGTATGACAAGGATCACGCTCCGGCTGCGACAGCGGCGCTCCGAGAGGTGAACGCAGAGGACGCAAAAGTACGCAGAGGCCGCA
>DATAGN010000397.1:0-8271 GCA_036263715.1 Ramlibacter sp. | reverse complement strand
GAGCTTGGGCGCGCGGGACTTCATCTGCTTGACGTTGGTCTCGCGCGTGAGCTCGTCGGCGAACACCGTCGTCGGATCGTGCTGCGCCGCGTTCAGGTGCGCGGTCTTGGCGTTCACCTCGGGGTTGAGGTAGTGGCAATGCAGGTCGACCACCTTGGTCTTGCCGCTGCGGCTGCGCGCGACCGTCTTCGTGGCGGACGACTTCAGGCCGGGCAGGCGCAGGTGCGCGGATGACGTGCGGCCGTGCCGGTGCCTCGGGTCGGTGCAGGCTGGGGAACAGGTGTAGAACAAGGTCGCCTCCTTGATTGTTTATCCCATGCTCAATTCCGGGGCGTCAAGGCGGCGAACCCCAGCCGGCTGGGGCGGGCCGGACGCATGCGGGAAAGTACGGGAGCTTTATTTAGCACGCGATCATAAATTGGACCGCACGCTTTCCCCACCGAGGAGTGTTCCCATGCGTCCAGCCTTCCCGTCGCGCCGTCATGTGCACCGCTTCCTTCTTGCCGCCGCCTGCGCTGTCCTCGTGCCGCTGACCGCGCAGGCCCAGAACTTCCCCAACAGGCCGATCCGGCTGGTGGTGACCTATCCCGCCGGCGGCAGCTCGGACCTGATGGCGCGAATCATGGGCCAGAAGCTCAGCGAGCACTGGGGCCAGCCCGTCGTGATCGAGAGCAAGCCGGGTGCCGCGGGCTCGATCGGCATGGAATACACCGCGCGGCAGCCGGCGGACGGCTACACCTTCGTGGTGGGCAACCTCGGGCCGGTCGCGGTGAACCCGCTGATCAGCAAGGTGCCCTACAGCATGGAGAAGGACTTCATCCCCGTGGCGCTCACGGCCACCGGCGCGAACATCCTGGTCGTGCCTGCCAACTCGCCGTACAAGTCGCTGCAGGACATCATCACCGCTGCTCGCGCCAAGCCGGGGTCGCTCAGCTTCGGCACCAGCGGGCCCGGCAGCATGGCGCACCTCGGTGGCGAGATGATCATGCGGCAGGCCAAGGTGAAGATGAACGGCGTCAACTACAAGGGCGGCGGCCAGGCGGTCAACGACCTGCTGGCCGGCCATATCGACATGATGGTGGCCGACGCGCTGCCGGTGTCGCAGCACATCAAGGTCAACCGCCTGCGGCCCATCGCCATCACCAGCGGCAAGCGGTCGCGGACCTTCCCCGACGTGCCCACCTTCTCCGAGGCGGGGCTGCCTGGCATCGTGGCCGAGAACTGGTGGGGCGTGTTCCTGCCGGCCGGAACGCCCAAGCCCATCGTCGACAGCTACCATAGCGCCCTCGTGAAGATCATGGCGGATGCGGACCTGAAGGCGAAGTTCGCGGACCTGGGCGTGGAAGCGCAGGCGAGCACGCAGGACGAGTTCCGCGCCTTCCTCGCCGCCGAGATCTCCAAGTACGCACGGCTCGTCGCCGACAACGGCATCAAGGGCGAGTAGAACCCACCACACTGCATGCCAGGACCCCGGACTCCCAGGAAGACCCCCGCCAAGGCCGCTGCCCCACCCGTGAAGCTGCGGCTGGCGCCGGGTGACCGCGAACGCCAGATCCTCGACGGCGCCATCGCCTATTTCTCGGAAGCCGGCTTTTCCGGCCAGACGCGCGAGCTCGCCAAGCGCCTGGGGGTCACGCAGCCGCTGCTCTATCGCTACTTCCCGACCAAGCAGGCGCTGATCGAACGCGTGTACCAGACGGTCTTCGAAGGCCGCTGGAACCCCGCCTGGATCCCGCTGCTGCAGGACCGCACCGTGCCCCTGCGCGAGCGGCTCGTGAACTTCTACGACCAGTATGCGAAGGCGACCTACCGGCCCGAGTGGATCCGCATCTACATGTTCGCGGGCCTGTCGGATCCCACGCTGAACCGGCGCTACATCCAGCTGGTGCGCCGGCAGCTGATGCCCGTGTACTGCCGCGAGGTCCGCCACGAATGCGGCCTGCCCGACACGGACGCGCCGGTGGTGGAAGAAGAGATCGAGTTCGTGTGGAACCTGCACGGCGGCATCTTCTACATGGCCATGCGCGAGCACGTCTACAAGACGAAGATCAACGTCGACTTCCTCACGCAGGTGGGCTACGCGGTCGACAACTTCCTGGCCGGCGCGCGCACCACCTACCCGCGCCTGCTGGAGCAATTCGCGCCCGAAGCGCTGGGCCGCCGGTCGCGCGCGGTGGCCGGCCGCTGAACCTCCGAGGTCCCATGCCTTCTTCGAAAAGCGCGCAGCCCGCGAACGATGCCGTGGGCGTCGTCGGCCTCGGCATCATGGGTTCGGCCATGTCGGCCAACCTGGTCAAGGCAGGCTTCACCGTCCACGGCTACGACCCGGTGGACAAGGCCCGCAAGGCACTGGCCAAGGCTGGCGGCAACGCCTGCGCCAGCGCGACCGAGGTGGCCCGCAATGCGCGCTTCCTCGTGCTGTCGCTGCCCAGCGAGCAGGCGCTCGACCAGGTTTGCGATGAACTCATCGCAGCGCGCAACAAGCGCCTCATTGCAGCCGAGACGAGCACGCTGCCCGAATCCGCCAAGCTGCGCGCTTTCGAGCGCCTGGCCAAGGGCGGCATCACGCTGCTCGACTGCCCGCTCTCCGGCACCGGCGCGCAGGCGGTGAACCGCGACCTGGCGGTGTACGCCAGCGGCGACGCCGCGGCGATCGCCGCCATGGCGCCCGTGTTCGAGGGTTTCGCGCGTGCCCGCTACGACGTCGGCGACTTCGGCAACGGAATGCGCATGAAGCTGGTGGCCAACCTGCTGGTGGCCATCCACAACGTGTCGACGGCCGAAGCGATCCTGATGGGCGCGCGCTCGGGGCTCGATCCGGCGCAGATCGTCAAGGTGGTCGCCGACGGCGCCGGCGGCTCGCGCATGTTCCAGGTGCGCGGCCCCGTGATGGTGGACCGCTCCTGGAGCAAGGCGACCATGAAGGTGTCGACCTGGCGGAAGGACATGCGCCTGATCAACGACATGCTGCAGGCCACCGACACGCCGGCGCCGCTCTTCGCCGCCTGCATGCCGATCTACAACGCGGCGATGGCACTCGGCCACGGTGGCGACGACACCGCCGCCGTCTACTCGGTGCTGGAACACATGATGGGCGGCCCTGCCGCCCCCGCGAAGAAGAAGCGCCGCGCGGCGGTCAGCCGCTGACCAGCCCGGCCGCGGCGACACCCGCGCGGCAGATTTCCTCGTCCTCGTCGCCGGTGCCGCCACTGGCGCCGACCGCGCCGATCACGGTGCCATGCGCATCCTTGATCAGGACAGCCCCCGGCTGCGGCAGGAACCTGCCGTTGGAAGTGGCCGCGAGCGACAGGATGAAATTCGGGTTGTCCTTGGCCCGCTCGGCGAGCGTGCGGCTCGACACGCCCATGCCGACGGCGCCCCAGGCCTTGGCCCGGGCGACGTCGAATCGGAACATGCTGGCGCCGTCCTCGCTGGCGAAGGCCTTGAGGTTGCCGGAGGCGTCGAGCACCGCGATGCCCATGGGCTTGTAGCCCTGGGCCTTCGATTTCGCGCGCGCGCCTTCGATGATGGTGTTCGCCTGTGCCAGCGTGAGTTGGGTCATGGGGATGTTCCTGAAAAGGAGGATGCGGACGCGGCCAGGAACACCTGCGCCGCATCCACGGTGAATTCGTCGCGCTCGAGGCGCTGCGTGACTTCCTCGTCGTCCATCGACAGGAAGTGCGCCACCTCGCCGTCCTGGTTCACCGGGACCACGCCCGAGGGCACCACGCAGGTGAACCAGTCCAGTCCTTCGATCATGTAGCCGTGCGGCACGGTCGAGGGGGCGCGCAGCAGGATGCGGCCGCCGTGGCGCAGGGTTTGCAGTTGCGCAAGGCGCAGGCCGGCTTCCTCCCAGGTCTCGCGCTCCAGCGCGGTGGGCAGGTCCTCGTCCACCGGAACGCCGCCGCCGACCATGGTGTCCAGCAGTCCGGCATCGGTGGCCTTGTCGAAGGCACGCCGCTGGATCCAGTGGCGCCCTTGCGGGTCGCGGCCGGCGAGGTAAACGGACAGCGTGGGGATGCCCAGCGGGCGCACCGCGGCACGCTCGATGGTGCCCAGCACGTCGCCCGCTTCGTTGCGCACCGCGAAGGCTTCGTCGCGCCACGGGGAAGTGAAGCCTCGCGCTCGCATCGCGTGCGCGAGTCCAGCCAGCGCGTCGGTGAGGTCGTCGCCCGCCACGTTGAAACCCTCGCCTGCGGGCACCAGCAAGGGGTGCACGAGCGTCTCGACGAACTCGCGCTCCACGGAGCCGATGCGCTCGCCGCGCCAGGCGAGCGGAACGCGCGGGCGCAGCGGGGGCGCATCGGTGCGGGCGCGCAGCCGCTCGCACCAGGACAGCGCCAGCTTCACAGGGTGAGGATCGTGCAGCCGGTGGTCTTGCGCGCTTCCAGTGCCTGGTGCGCCTCGCGCACCTGCGCGAGCGGG
This sequence comes from Ramlibacter sp., assembly GCA_036263715.1. Lineage (GTDB taxonomy): Bacteria > Pseudomonadota > Gammaproteobacteria > Burkholderiales > Burkholderiaceae_C > Ramlibacter. The sequence continues at coordinate 3,846 of DATAGN010000397.1, read as the reverse complement.
AAGGTCTGGTCGATGCGGATGTCGACCTTGCCGCTGGTGACCGCCTCGAACAGGTCGTCGGCCATCTGCTGGTTGGTCTCGCGCGACGCGATGTGCGTGAACAGCGTCTGCCGCGTGACGTACAGCGAGCCCTTGGCGGCCAGCACGGCCGGCGGGAACGGCGGCACCGGGCCCGACGAATTGCCGAAGGTCGCCATCAGGCCGAAAGGCTGCAGGCAGTCCAGCGACTTCTCCCAGGTGTCCTTGCCCACCGAGTCGTACACCACCTTCACGCCCTTGCCGCCGGTGATCTCCTTGACGCGCGCCTGGAAGTCTTCCTTGCTGTAGTTGATCATGAACTCGGCACCGAGCGACTTCGCAAGTTCGCACTTCGCGTCGCTGCCGGCCGTGCCGATCACTCGGTAGCCGAGCGCCTTGGCCCACTGCACCGCGATCAGGCCCACGCCGCCGGCGGCCGCGTGGAACAGGATGAAGTCGCCCTTCTGCAGCCCGCCTTGCGGCAGCGTGCGCTTCAGGAGGTATTGCGCCGTCAGGCCCTTGAGCATCATGGCCGCGCCGGTCTCGAAGCTGATCGCATCGGGCAGCTTGCACACGTGCTTGGCCGGCATCACGCGCAGCTCGGAATAGGAGCCGGGCGGCTGGCTGGCATAGGCGGCGCGGTCGCCCGCCTTCAGGTGCGTGACGCCCTCGCCCACCGCCTCGACGATGCCGGAGCCTTCCATGCCCAGCGTCAGCGGCATGGGCAGCTGGTACAGGCCGGTGCGCTGGTAGACGTCGATGAAGTTCAGGCCGACGGCCTTGTGCCGGATGCGGATCTGCCCGGGCCCGGGCTCGCCCACCTGCACGTCCACCAGTTCCATCTGCTCGGGGCCGCCGTTCTGGCGGATCTGGACCGCTTTGCTCACGTGAGTCTCCTGTCGATAAAGGCTGGGATCGCGCGCATCGTGCCACGATTCGGTCAGCACCGCCTCAGGGCGGGGCAGGCGACGCGGCGCACAATGCGCGGCTGGCCATGAACCCTCGCCTGAACTTCACCACCGCCTTGCTGCTGACGGTGCCGCCGCTGATGTGGGCGGCCAACGCGGTGCTGGGCCGGCTGCTCGCGCCGCTCGTGCCGCCGCTCACGCTGAACTTCCTGCGCTGGCTGCTCGCCTTCTTCATCCTGCTGCCGTTCGCGTGGAGGTTGCTGCGCACGGACAGCCCGGTGTGGCCGCGCATGGGGCGCTACGCCGTGTTGGGCTTGCTGGGCATCGGCTGCTACAACGCCTTCCAGTACCTGGCGCTCAAGACCTCGATGCCGGTGAACGTCACCCTGGTGGGCTCCAGCATGCCGGTGTTCATGCTGGTGCTCGGCATGCTGTTCTTCGGCCAGCGCATCACGCGCCGGCAGATGATCGGCGCCGTGCTGTCCGTCGCCGGCGTGCTGGTCGTGCTGTCGCACGGCGACTTCCAGCAGCTCGCGCAGGTGCGCTTCGTCGCCGGCGACCTGTACATGATCGTGGCCACCATCGCATGGGCGCTCTACAGCTGGCTGCTGACGCTTCCCGGCGACGCCCCGGAGGTGCGGTCGGACTGGGTCGCCTTCCTCATGGCGCAGCTGGTTCCCGGCCTCGCGTGGTCGGCACTCTTCGCCGGTGCGGAAACCGCGGTCGGCGCGCAGCCGGTGCAGTGGGGCTGGCCGCTGGCTGCGGGGCTGGTGTTCATCGCCGTCGGCCCCGCGATCCTCGCTTACCGGTCCTGGGGCCTCGGCGTGCAACGCGTCGGCCCCAACATCGCCGGCTTCTTCGCCAATCTCACACCGCTGTTCGCCGGGATTTTCTCGGCGGCGTTCCTGGGCGAGCCGCCCCGCCTGTACCACGCACTGGCCTTCGCGCTGATCGCCAGCGGGATCGTGGTGTCGTCCAGGAAGTGATCAGAAGCTGCCGGGGTAGGCGCCGCCGTCGATCAGCACGTTCTGGCCGGTGATGTAGGCGGCGTGCGCGCTGCAGAGGAAAGCGCAGGTCGCGCCGAACTCCGCGGGATCGCCAAAGCGCCCGGAGGGGATGGTCTTCGCCCGGGCCGCGCGGATCTCGTCGACCGACTGCCCGCCCTTCTTCGCCCAGTTCTCCATCGTCGTGCGCAGCCGGTCCGTGTCGAAGGCACCGGGCAGCAGGTTGTTGATGGTCACGTTGGCGCCGGCGAGCTTCGGCGAACGCGCCAGGCCCGCCACGAAGCCCGTGAGGCCGCTGCGCGCGCCGTTGGACAGGCCCAGGATGTCGATGGGCGCCTTCACCGCGCTGGACGTGATGTTGACGATGCGGCCGAAGCCGCGCTGCGCCATCCCGTCGACGGTCGCCTTGATCAGCTCGATCGGGGTGAGCATGTTGGCGTCCACCGCCTTGATCCAGGCCTCGCGGTCCCACTCGCGAAAGTCGCCCGGCGGCGGCCCGCCGGCATTGGTCACGACGATGTCGAAATCCTGGCGCACGGCGAACACCTTCGCGCGGCCCTCCACGGTGGTGATGTCCGCCGCGAGCGCCTCGATGCGCGTGCCCTGCGGCACCTGCGCGTCGCCGCGCAGCTGCTCGGCCGCGGCCTGGAGCGCATCCGCCCCGCGCGCGACCATCACGAGGTGCGCGCCTTCGCGCGCGAGTGCCTGCGCGCAGCCGTGGCCGAGCCCCTTGCTGGCGCCGCAGACCAGCGCCCACTTGCCGGTGATTCCCAGGTTCATAATGCCCGCCGTGAAGATTGCAGAGAGCCACCGATGATACGCATCGCCTTGCGCGTACTCGCCCTGTTCGCGTTCGCCACGACGTCCGCATGGGCGCAGGAGGCGGCGGTCACCCGCCGCGCCACCGAACTGCGTGAAGCTCCCGGCGACCAGGCGCGCAGCGTCGCGCAGCTGCCCGCGCAGACGGCGCTCACGCGCACCAACGAGCGCAACGGGCCGTGGGTGCAGGTGCGCACGGCAAGCGGCACCACCGGCTGGGTGCACCTCTTCGACGTGGGCCCGGCCAACGTCGCGGCGCCGGCTAGCGGAGGCAGTGCCGTGGGTGGAGCGCTGCGCGGCGTCACCAGCGGCGTGGCCGGCCTGTTCGGCGGCGCCAGCCGGCCGCAGACGGGCACCACGGCGGGCATCCGCGGACTGGGCGCGGAGGACCTCGCCCAGGCACAACCGAACACGACGGCCGTCGGCGAGATGGAGCGCCTGCGCCAGAGTGAAGCCGACGCGCGGGCGTTCGCGAGTTCGGCCGCGTTGCAGCCCGCCAGCGTCGCACCGCTCACCGCCCCCTCGCAACCGGCCCGCCAGAACCCGCAGTGACCGCCATGAGAACCAGGACCATCGTCGCCGCCGCTTGCGCGTTGTTCGCCATCGCCGCACACGCCCAGCTGGACGGGCTGCTGCGCCAGCTGCCGGGCGTGATCCCGCTGCCGCGCGGCGTGCAGAACGCGCCCGCACCCAACGACCTGATCCAGATGCTGTCGGAGTCGGTCGACCGCATCGACGAGCCGAAGGAAATCGAGATCGGGCGGCAGCTCGCCGCGGTGCTGCTGGGCAGCAAGCCGCTGCACCCGGACCTGGCCTTGCAGCGCTACGTGAACCGGCTGGGACGCTGGATCTCGCTGCAGTCCACGCGCCCGAACCTGCCCTGGACCTTCGGCGTGCTGGACGACCCCGGCTTCAACGCCTTCGCGGCGCCGGGCGGCTACGTGTTCGTGACCAAGGGCCTGGTGGACCGCGTCGACGAAGCGGAGCTCGCCGGCATCCTCGCGCACGAGATCACGCACGTCACGGGCAAGCACCACCTGCAGGCGCTCGCCGCGCGCGCGCGCTCGGGCCTGGCCACCCAGCTGATCGCCTCGCAG
>DATAGN010000396.1:0-5610 GCA_036263715.1 Ramlibacter sp. | reverse complement strand
CTCGATCTTCACGCAGCGGTCCATCACCACGTCGAGGCCGGCGGCGCGCGCCTTGGCTGCCGACGCTTCGTCCACGACGCCGATCTGCAGCCACAGGCACTTCGCGCCGATGGCGATCGCCTCCGCGGCGATCGGCGGGATGTCGGCGGGGCGCCGGAAGCAGTCCACCATGTCGATCTGCTCGCCGGCCTCGGCGGCCGCCGTCACGCTGGGATAGCTTTTCACGCCGAGGATCTGCGGCGCCGAAGGATTGATCGGCACGATGCGGTAGCCGTGTTCCTGCATGTACTTGGCCGCGAAGAAACTGGGCCGGTGCCATTGCGGCGACAGGCCGACCACCGCCAGCGTGCGGCAGGTGCCGAGGATGCGGCGCAGTTCCTGGATCGTGCTCATGGACCCAGTGTAGGACCGGCGGCGCAGTGCCCCTTCAGGATTTGTACTTGATCGAACAGCCGTAGGGCCGCGTCGCGGCAGCGCTGATCGGCTTGCCGGCGCTCGTTTCGGCCAGCGCCTGGCGCACGTAGTTGGTCGCCTTGGCGATGTCGTCCGGGCGTGACGACGGGATGCTGTCGATGCCCCCCGCATACACCAGGCGTCCCTGCGGATCGACGATGTACATGTGCGGCGTCGTCCGCGCGGCATAGGCGCGGCCGGCGACGCCGTCCTCGTCCATCAGCGTCGCCGTGGGCTGCAGCTTGCGCTGCTGCTGCCAGGCGAGCAGCTTCGCCGGTTCCATCCAGTCGCTGCTGGCCTTCTCCGTCGAATTGATCGACAGCCAGACGGCACCCTTGCCGGCCGCGTCCTGCTGGGTAGCCGCCATGTTGCCGCTGTCGTAGTGCTTGCGCACGAACGGGCAGCCGGGGTTGGTCCACTCCAGCACCACGACCTTGCCACGGTAGTCACTGAGCTTGACGGTCCTGCCGGCCACGTCCTTCAGGGCGAAGTCGGGCGCGGGCTGGCCGATCGCAGGCGCGGCATGCGCCGGCAGGAGGGCCAGGGCCAGGGGAAGGCAAAGCAGGGCGCGACGCAGCATGGGGGGCTCCTGGAATCAGAGGGCGATGGCGGAGCGGACCTCGTCCACCCCGAGCACTTCGGACAGCACCACCGGCGGCTTGCCGGGGCGGTAGACCACGTAGACCGGCACGCCACTGCGTCCCAGCCGGGTGAGGGCGTCGGTGATTGCCGGGTCGCGCCGGGTCCAGTCGGCGCGCAGCAAGGTGTACTGGTGCCGGGCGAAGTCGGCCAGCACTTCATCGCGCGACAGGGTGGTCTTCTTGTTGTACTGGCAGGTGACGCACCACGCCGCCGTGAAGTCGACGAACACCGGCTTGCCGGCGGCCAGCAGGGCCTGCACGCGATCCGGCGCCCAGGGCTGCCAGCGCTCGTCCTGCGCGGTTGCAAGCGAGCCCGCCGCAGCCGGCCGCGTGATCGCCCCGCCGGTCGACCACGCGACGAAGCCGAGCCCCGCCAGCGCCACGCTGGCCAGCGCCAGGCGGGTTCGGCCACGCAGCGTCAGCGCCCATACCACCATGCTCAGGGCGACCAGCAGCGCCAGCAGCGCACCGGCGCCATCGATGCCGCTTTGCTGCCCCAGCACCCACACCAGCCAGGCGACGGTGGCGAACATGGGAAAGGCCATCAGCCGCCGGAAGGTCTCCATCCAGGCGCCGGGCCGCGGCAGCCACCCCGCCACGCGCGGAACCCAGCTTGCCAGCAGGTAGGGCAGGGCCATGCCGAGGCCCAGCACCACGAAGATCGCGATCGCCTGCGCCGGCGGCAGCGCGATGGCCAGCCCGAGGGAGGCGCCCATGAAAGGCGCCGTGCAAGGCGAGGCGATGGCCGTGGCGAGCACGCCGGTGAGGAAGGCGTTGGCGACCGGATGGCGCGCTTCCAGGCTGGCGACGTTCGCCGGCAGCACGGAGCCGAATTCGAACACCCCCGCGAAGTTCAGCCCGATGAGCGTGAACAGGACGGCGAGGGCCGCCACCACCGCCGGCGACTGCAGCTGGAAGCCCCATCCCAGCTGCTCGCCCGCCGCTCGCAGCGCCAGCATCGCCGCGCCCAATGCGGCAAAGGAGACGACCACCCCCGCGGTGTACGCGATGCCGCCGATGCGGTGCATGCGGCGATCCTCCGCATGCCTGGCGAACCCCACCACCTTGATCGCCAGCACGGGGAAGACGCAGGGCATCAGGTTCAGGACCAGGCCCCCGATGAGCGCGCCGAGCAGGGCGGCGAGGAAGCCGGTGGAAGGCGCACTCGGCGCTGCCGTTGCGTTGCTGCGCAGTGCCTCCTGCAAGGCGGGTGAAACGGCGGCCGGCGCGGCGATCGCCGGCCAGGCGCCGGTGACCTTCGCCTCGGCGCGCCAGGCCTGGGCACCGTCGGCCACCACCAGGGGGAAGGTCGCGGGCGATTTCGTGCGATGCGGCGACAGCGGCACGCTGGCGGTCCACAGCTCGCCCTTCCACGCCTGCGTCCACTTGCCGGCAGGCTCGATCACCTCCCCGGTTTCCGGGAAGAACTCCAGCGTCTTGCCGCGCGCGGCCGCCGGCAGGCCGGGCAAGCTGACCTGCAGGACGTCGCCGGCGACGCGCACTTCGGCCGTGCCGCCCAGCGGCTTCGGTTCGGCGTCCCACGCAGCCTGGAACTGCGCGCCATGCAGCGCGGTCGTGCTGCGCGTGGGCAGCTTCAGGGTGAAGCTGCCTTCCTCGGGAATGCATTCCTTCTTGCACACCAGCCACGTGGCCTTGAGCCTGATCTGCGCATCGCCGAAGAGGGAGGGCTGGAAGGCGGGCGTGACCGTCAGCGGCACCGGCAACAGCACGGTGCCTTCGTAGCCGTAGTTGGCCAGGGGACCGATCGGGATCTTCTTCGGGACCGGCCAGGCGATCTCGCCCGCTTCCAGGCCGGCCGGCAGCGTCCACTGCAGTTCGGTGGGCAGGCCCGAGTCGCCCGGGTTCTTCCAGTAGGTATGCCACTCGGGCTGGTGCTGCAGCTGCAGGCCGACCCACAGCGGCTTGCCGGGCTGCAAGCCTTCGGGCGCGTGCGCGATGAGCTCGGCGCGCACGCGCTCCGTCGTCACCACCGCCTGCTGCGCCAAGGCGGCGGGCCACAGGCACGCGGCCAGGCAGGACGCGACGAACGCGCGCAGGAAAGTCATGCCGTGCTGGAGCTCAGCGGGTGCGACAAAGTTCCGGGCTTCAGGCGAATCCCAGCACCACGCGGCGCGTGGTCGCACTCTTCTTCTCGATCTTGGTCACGACCACGCGGCCGATCTCGGAGGTGTTCGCCACGTGCGTGCCGCCGCAGGGTTGGTAGTCCACCGCATCGCCGATGCGGATCGTGCGGATGCGGCCGGTGCCGCGGGGCGGCTGCACGGACATGCTCTTGACCAGCGCCGGATTGGCGTCGAGCTCTTCGTCGGTGATGGCCGCGATCTCCACCGGGTGCGCCGCCGCCACCAGGCGCGCGATCGCTTCGGTCAAGGCTTCCTTGTCCAGCGGATCGGTCATGTTGAAGTCCAGGCGCGCGGAGTCGGGCGTGATGGAACAGCCGTTCACCAGCTGCGGCACCAGGTGGCAGAGCAGGTGCGTGCTGGTGTGGAAGCGCATCAGCCTGTGGCGGCGTTCCCAGTCGATGCGCGCGATCACCGTGGTGCCGGCACGCAGGTCGCGCAGCAAGGCATCCTGTCCCGGTGCGGGCACGTGCGCGATGTCCGCGGTCGGCTTGCCCTCGGCGTCCTTGCACTTGCGCGTGTCGGCGATCGCGAGCGTGCTGCCGTCCGCCAGCACCAGTGCGCCGGCGTCGCCCGCCTGGCCGCCGCCGAGCGGATAGAACACCGTGCGATCCAGGATCACGCCCTGTTCGCCGACGGACACCACCGTGGCGGGCGTTTCGCGCAGGTAGGCGTCCTGCCGGAAGAGCTCTTGGGTCATGGCGCCATTGTCCCGGTTTCGCCAGGACCCCCGCCAGCCGGGGGTTGTCCGCGCCCGTGGGACTCAGCCCAGCAGCCAGCCCACGTTGGCCAGCACCATGGCGGTGATGGAGGGGCCGCGGGTGCAACCGTCCAGCGCAGCGGCCACGGTGATCGCCAGGGACGGCCAGAAGGCCCGGTTCCAGCTTTCGCGCCACGCCGCTTCGGTGAAGGTGCACAAGGAATCCATGAAGACATGGTGCGTCGACGACCGGTTCTCGTGATTCAGTGGCGGGCCCGTGAATGCCGTCGCCGGCAGGCTGCCGGGCGGTCAGGGGAGGGGCTGCACGACCGTCGCGGTCCGTACTACGTGTGTCGGTCAGGAACGCACGGGCAGGGGGAGGGCCGTCTTGTAGCGGACCTGCTTGAGGGCGAAGCTGGAGCGGATCTTCTCGATGCCCGGAATGGGCGTGAGCTGTTCCAGGATGAAGCGCTCCAGGGCGGCGATGTCCGGCACCGCCACGCGGATGAGGTAATCGCTGTCGCCCGTCATGAGGTAGCACTCCATCACCTGGTCGTGCTCCGCGATGCGGCGCTCGAAATCCGCCAGCGACTCCTTGGACTGGGTCTTCAGGCTGATGTTGATGAACACGTTCAGCCCCAGGCCGAGCGCCTTGGCGTTGGCCAGGGCCACGTAGCGCTCGATCACCCCCGCCGCTTCCAGCGCCTTCACGCGCGCCAGGCAGGGCGACGGTGACAGGTGGACCTGGCGTGCGAGCTCCACGTTGGTGAGCGACCCGTCCTCCTGCAGCTGGGCCAGGATGCGGAGGTCGATCGCATCGAGTTGCATGGAATGCCGGGTGAATCAAAGACTGCAGCATTTTATGCTGCGACTCTGCCATTGCGCTTCCATTTCGGTACACGCTGCGGGCGCAAGAAGCCTAGAGTGCGGCCATGGCCGACCACAGCATCACCCGCTACCTCGCCGACCACCAGGGCGACATCGATCCTGCCGAAACCGCCGAATGGCGCGACGCCTTCGAGGCGCTCGTGGCGGCGCACGGGCCCGCGCGCGCCCGCTTCATCCTCGACCAGCTCGCGGTGATGGCACGCCATCCGGGCGTGGCCTGGTCGCCGGAACTGGTGACGCCCTACGTCAACACCATTCCCGTCGAACAGCAGCCGGTGTTCCCCGGCGACCTGGCCGTCGAGGAAAAGCTCGCGTCCCTCATGCGCTGGAACGCGCTGGCGATGGTGGTGCGCGCGAACACGGCTTACGGTGAACTCGGGGGCCACATCGCCAGCTACGCCAGCGCGGCGGACCTGTTCGAGGTGGGCTTCAACCATTTCTTCCGTGCGACCGGCGACAGCCAGGGCGGCGACCTGGTGTTCTTTCAGCCGCACAGCGCGCCGGGCGTGTACGCGCGGGCGTACCTCGAAGGGCGGCTGACGGAGAACGACCTCGCGCACTACCGCAAGGAGATCACGGCGCCCGAAGAGGGCGCGCGCGGGCTTTCGAGCTACCCGCACCCCTGGCTGATGCCCGACTTCTGGCAGTTCCCCACGGGCTCGATGGGCATCGGCCCGATCAGCTCGATCTACCACGCCCGCTTCATGCGCTACCTGTCGCACCGGCAGCTGGTGGACTGCGAGGCCAGGAAAGTGTGGGGGGTGTTCGGCGACGGCGAGATGGACGA
>DATAGN010000395.1:0-14114 GCA_036263715.1 Ramlibacter sp. | reverse complement strand
GATCATCCTTGCGCAAAACCGGATGCTGCAGCTGGCCAATGCCTTCGGCGACGTGTTCTCCGCCCAGCTGCGCATCTCGGCGATCAACGCGTTCCTCACCGGCATCTACCTGCTGGTGATCCTGCCGGCCCTGGGCTACGAGGTCCCGCTGGCACCGACGCTGGTGGGCTTCACCTTTTTCGGCAGCCTGATCCCGATCGTGGGCAACCTGGCATCGAACACGGCGATCACGGTGGCGGCGCTCACCGTGTCGGTCTGGCTCGGTGTCGCTTCACTGGTGTTCCTGATCGTGATCCACAAGCTGGAGTACTTCCTGAATGCCCGCATCGTCGGCGGCCGCACCAACGTTCCCACCTACGGCATGCTCGCGGCGATGCTGATCCTGGAGTCGGCGTTCGGGATGGCGGGGCTGGTGGCGGCGCCGATCTATGCGGCGTGGCTGACGCGGGAGTTGCGGGATGGGGGCTGGGTCTAGCGCCCGTCTCGCAACCCCAGGCGATGGAGCTTCTTGATAAGGCCGACGCGCGAGATTCCCAGGCGGCGCGCGGCTTCGGATTGATTGCCGCCGCTCGCTGCCATGGCCTCGGTGATCAGGCGCGTCTCCAGTTCCGTGATCGCCGCATCGAGGATGCCCACTCCGGGTGAGGCCGGCGCCTCCGCACCCGGCGTCGGCACGAGCGCATCGCCGCTGGCAAAGCGCAACAACTCCGCGTCCACCGCGTCCGTGCCCGGAAGGATCAACGCGCCTGCGGATTCCACCACGGCACGCAGTTGCCGCACGTTGCCGGGCCATTCCTGCGTCTGCAACCAGGCCAGCGCATCGGCGGTGAAGCGTGCATGGGGCGCCACGCGCTGCAGGAAGCGCGCGGCGAGCAACGGCACGTCGGACGCGCGCTCGGCCAAGGACGGCGTGCGCAGGACGACGCCCTTGAGCCGGTAGAACAGGTCCTCGCGAAAGCTTCCCTCCTGGACCATCGCCTCCAGGTCGCGGTGCGTCGCCGCCACCACCCGCACGTCCGCGTGCTTCGCGCTGCGTCCGCCGACCGGAACGAACGTGCCTTCCTGCAGGACACGCAGCAGCTTCACCTGCATCGCCGGCGGCATCTCGCCCACTTCATCGAGGAACAGCGTGCCCCCGTGCGCCGTTTCCACGAGCCCGGGCTGGTCGCGGTAGGCGCCGGTGAAGCTGCCCTTGAGGTGGCCGAACAACTCGCTCTCCAGCAGTTCGGCCGACAGCGCGCCGCAATGGATGACGGCGAAAGGGCCACCGCTGCGCGGGCCGCAGTCGTGGAGGGCGCGCGCCACCAGTTCCTTGCCGGTCCCGGTGGGCCCGAGCACGATGACGCTCACGCTGGTGTGCGCGATGCGCCGCAGCATGGCACGCAGGTTCTGCATCGGAGCCGACTGGCCCCCCAGGCCCATGTCGTCGTCCGCGTCGCGCGAGCGCAATGCGCGCAGTTCGGCGTCAAGCTTGGCCTTGTGCATCGCGCGGGTGACGACGAATCGCAGCATGTCCGGGTCGATCGGCTTGGCGAGGAAATCCCACGCGCCCAATTCGGCCGCGCGCAGGGCGAGCTCGCGGTCCGCGTGTCCGGTCAGCACGACCACCACCGCGGGGGTGAAGCGCGGGATCAGCGCCAGCCCCGCCTCCGGCTCCATGCGCGGAGGCATGGCGAGGTCCAGCAACACGACGTGCGCGTTATCGGCATCGAACGCCCGCACCGCCTCGTCGGCGTCGCCGGCGACCGTCACGCGGTGTCCGAGCTTGGCGAGGAACGCGCTGCCCAGGCGCTGGTACGCGGGCTCGTCGTCGACCAGCAGCACGTGGCCCACGGTGGAGATTGTCTTCATGGGGCCGCCGGGAAGGTCAAGGTAAAGCAGGTGCGCCACGGGGGACGCTCGTTGAGCTGCACGGATCCCCCATGCGCAGCCATGATGCGCGCGACGATGGCCAACCCGAGGCCCGTGCCGCCGGGGCTGCGCGAGGCGAAAGGTTCGAACAGGCGCTGCCGCAGGTCCGCCGGCACGCCGGGGCCGTCGTCGCACACGTGCAGGTGCACGGCGCCGCCGCTGCGGTCCGCCTCGACCCGCACATGGCGCGCACCGGCCGCCGCGCGCGCATTCGACAGCAGGTTCGCGAGCGCCTGCTCGAAGCGCAAGGGGTCGGCGCGAATGACAAGGGGCTGTTCGAAGCCCGGCCCCAGCTCGACGCCGGGTGCGCGGCGCAGCGCCTCGCGCACCTGCAGCGCGGCATCCACCGTGGTGGGCCGGACCTGCCATGGCTTTGCGTAGTCGAGCAGGTCTTCGGCCAGGCGGGAGATGCGGGTCACCTGGTCGGCTACTTCGCGCCGGGTCTCGTCGGGCGCGCTCGCGACCGCCATCGCAATGATGTTCAGCGGATTGCGCAAGTCGTGCGCGACGCTCGCCGCCAGGGCGCCCAGCTCCGCCAGCCGCGCCTGCACCTGGCGTTCGCGTTCACGCTCGCGGGCCTGCATCGCCAGGTCCAGCTGCTGCGCGGCCTCGGCGAGCACACCGGCAAAGAGCTCCGCGAGGTGGCGGGGGGCGGGAGGTGCGGCCTCCCATCCTTGCAGGTCCGACTGCCAGTCGGCTCCCACGCGCGTGCACGCGACAGTGGGAGTCGCCGACGGCTCCGCGCGAGGCGCGCCAACGTGCACGTCCACCTGCAGACCCACGCGCTGCGACAGCAGCTGCGATGCGAGCGCGGCGAGCCGTTCCTGGCTGTCTGCCGTCGCGAGCTGCTGGCGCCATTGCCGCAGGTCGTCAGCGGTGGCCGTGCCGCCCGGGTACACGATGCGTTCGGCAAAGCGGCGCACGGGCCCGTTCAGCGCCAGGCAAACCAGGGCCACGAGCCCGCCGCTCACCCACCGCGAGTCGAGTGGCAGCAGGATGCTCAGGGGCACCGTCAGGACACCCAGCGCCAGCAGCAATGCCCAGGCGAGCGCGCGCCTCGCCCAGGCATTCGCCACGAACACCTGGTAGCGCAGGATGCCGTACACGAGGATCACGGGATAGGCCGGCAACGCGAGGACCTGCCAGGGGTAGACCGGCACGCGCAGCGCCGCGAATGCATAACCCGACATGCACAACAGGCCCCAGGCGCACGAGGCGGCAACGGCGGCCACCTGGCGGCGCTCGAGGGTGTCGTCGGACTGCCAGAGACGGCAGAAAAGCACCATCACGCCGCCCGCGGCAAGCAGTCCCCACACCGTGGAACTGGTCCAGCCCACCCAGTTGGGGACCACCACCCATTCAACGCCGGTGAATGCGGGGAAGTGGATGAATTCGGCGGGACGCCGCACCCAGGCGAGCACCGTCGTGGCCGCGGCCACCCCGTAGATGGCCACCAGTGGCCAACGGCCGGGCAATCGGATGCGGCAGAAGACGAAGCAGAAATGGAGGAAGGCCGCGGAGGTGAGGGGAATGGTCGCCAGCAGCGGCATCGCCACCGGCACGGCCTCGGGTCCGAACCAGTTCGGCAGTTCGTTGCCGGTGATCCAGATCGCCACGCCCAGCAGGAACACGGTCAGCAAGCGCGCGCCGGGCACGTGCTGCGCCCACACCAGCAGCAGGCCGGCCAGCACCAGCGTTTCCACCAGCGACAAGGCCAAGGCGAGGTGCAGAGCCATCGCCGAGCACTGTAAACGACGTTGACAGCGGCGCCGCTGCGGCTGTCAACGCAGGACACATCACTCGCGAAAAGCCGTTGCGGATCAACGACTTGCGATGTGGCACGAACGCTGCAGCGACAGCGGCATGGACCTCCTCACCCGCCCCTTCGACCCGCTGCCCGAGGACGCGATGCCGCTGGACCTTTCGGTCCTGCTCGGGCCCGCCGCGTGGTCACGGCTGCCCCCCGCAACGCGCCGGCGATTCGCCGCGATCCACCATGACAGGACCTATCCGGGAACGCTGGACCTGGCGTGCTCGCGCATCGGGCAGTGCTTCGCGCGCCTGGCGGCCTTGCTGGGTGGCCCGTTGACGGGTGAACGAGGCGCTGCGGTCCCGGCGCGGGTGCGCGTCTACGGCGACGGCCGCGGCGGTGTGGTGTGGGAGCGGCGACTCGCGATTCCGGGCCGCGCTGCACCCCGCGTGGTCCGCTCCACCAAGCAATTGGGGCCGGACGGCTGGCTGGTGGAGCGAACCGACGGCGGCCTCTCGATGGAGCTCGATGTGTTCGAGCAGGACGGCGTGCTCGTGTTCCGCAGCCGCCGCTACTTCCTTGCGCTGGCCGGGCGGCGCCTGTCGATTCCGCCGCTGCTCACGCCGGGTACTTGCCGCGTCGAGCACCACGACCTCGGCGGCGGCCGCTTCCGTTTCACCCTTTCCATGGTCCATCCCCTGTGGGGCCGGACCTTCGAGCAAACCGGTGTGTTCGCCGACGTCAACGAGGATCCTGCATGACTGCCGTCTTTTCCGTCCTGTTCGTCCAGGCGCTGATGGGCGCCTTCGACAACTTCTGGCACCACGAACTGTCGGCGCGTCTGCCGCAGCGCAGCTCCGCGCGCAAGGAGCTCGTGCTGCATGCGGCGCGCGAAGCGATCTACGGCCTTCTCTTCATCGGCCTTGCCTGCGCGCGCTGGCAAGGCGCCTGGGTGCTGCTGCCGGCCGTGCTCCTGCTCGTCGAGGCGGCGATCACATGTGCCGACTTCCTCGAGGAGGACCGCAGCCGCAAGCTGCCGCCGCTCGAACGTGTGCTGCACACCCTGCTGGCCGTGAGCTACGGGACGCTGCTCGGCGTCCTGGCGCCCGTGTTGCTCGCGTGGGCCGTGATGCCCCACGCGGTGCATCGTGCGTCGTACGGCGTCGTGTCCTGGCTGTTCGTCGCCTTCGGCCTCGCGGTGCTTGCCTGGAGCGTGCGCAACACGCTGGCAGTGCGCAGGCTCGGGCGCGCGCCTTCGCATCCCTTGCAGGCGCGGCCGCGCAGCGGACCCGCGGTGCTGGTGACCGGAGCGACGGGCTTCATCGGCTCGGCGCTCGTGCGCGAACTGCTCGCCGACGGCCGGCGCATCATCGTGTACACGCGCGACGTGCTGCAGGCGCGGCGCGCGTTCGGCGCCGCTGCCTGGGTCGTCGAGAGCCTCGACGACATTCCACAGGAGACGCACGTCGGAGCTGTCGTGCACCTCGCAGGCGCCCCAATCCTCGGCGGCCCCTGGACCCGGGCGAGGCGTCGGCTGCTGGTCGAAAGCCGCACGCTGCTGATGGGGGATCTGCTTGCGTTGATGCGGCGCCTGCACCAGCCACCCCAGGTGCTGGTGTGCGCCTCTGCCGTCGGTTTCTATGGCGTGCCCGTTGATGCAACGCCGGTGGATGAAGCCGCGCCGGCGCAACCCGGCCGCTTCCAGTCCGACCTGTGTGCGGCCTTGGAACACGAGGCACGTCGCGCCGAAACGCTGGGCGTGCGGGTCGTGCGGATGCGCTTGGGCATCGTGCTCGGCGCCGGCGGCGGCGCCTATCCCGCGCTCGCGACGGCTGCGCGCTGCGGCGTCGGCGCGCAGCTCGCCGACGGGCGCCAGCCCGTGCCATGGATCCACCTCCAGGACGCCGTCGGCCTGGTGCGTTTCGCGATGGAGCGGCGTGCGCTCTCTGGTGCCGTCAATGCGGTGGCGCCGGACGTTGCGTGGCAGGGGGAGTTCGCCGGCGCACTGGCCGCGTCGTTCGGCCGGCGCGTGGTCCTGCACGTGCCCGGCTGGGCGCTGCGCACCGGCCTCGGGGAAATGTCGGAGCTGCTGCTGTGCGGTCAGTGGGCGGTCCCTGCTGCGGCGCTCGCGTCCGGGTACAAGTTCCGGTTTCCGCAACTGGGCCAGGCACTGGGCGCGCTCGCTGCCGACGCGCGCAGGCTCACGCCGCCCGCAAGTGCCACGCCTTCGGCCGCGTGAACGCCTGGATGCCGTACTTCGACAAGGTGAGCCCCACGCCCGAATCGCCGACACCGCTCCAGGGCAGGCGCGGGCTCACGCGGTCGCAGCAGTTCCAGTACACGCTGCCCGCGCGCACCTGCGCCAGGATGCGGCGCGCGCGTGACTCGTCGCGCGTGTAGACGCCGGCCGTGAGTCCGTAGCGTGTGTCGTTCATCAGGCGCACGGCCTCGTCGTCGCCGGCCACCTTCTGGATGCCGATGATCGGACCGAAGCTCTCCTCGGTCATCACTTCCATCGAGTGGTCCACGTCGACCAGCACCGTCGGCTCGTACCAGTTGCCCGGACCGCTGGCCTTGCGCCCGCCCAGCAGCAGCTGCGCGCCCTTGCGCTGCGCATCGGCGACCTGCCGGTCCAGCACGTCCAGCTGCGGCGTGCGCGTGATCGCGCCGATGTAGGTGTCTTCGCGTGCGGGGTCGCCCCGCTGGAAACCGCGCACGGTCTTCACGAAATGCTCCACGAACGCGTCGTGGATCTTCTCGTGCACGTAGATGCGCTCCACCGAGCAGCAGCTCTGGCCCGTGTTGTACATGGCGCCGTCGGCCAGCGATTCCGCGGCCGCTTGCGGGTCGGCGTCCTCGCACACATAGGTCGGGTCCTTGCCGCCCAGCTCCAGCTGCAGCTTGACGAAGCGCTGGCCCACGGTCTGCGCGATCCGCTGGCCGGTGGCATGCGAGCCGGTGAAGAAGACGCCGTCGATCTGCTGTTCCAGCAGCGCACCGCCTACTTCGCCGCCGCCGACGAGGCAGACCATCACGTCCCTGGGCACGCCGGCTTCGTGCAGCAGGCGCGCGATCTCCTGCCCGGTGAGCGTCGCGTACTCCGAAGGCTTGTACAGCACCGCATTGCCGGTCAGCAGCGCCGGCAGGATGACGTTGCAGCCGACGAACCATGGATAGTTCCAGGCGGAGATGTTGGCAACCACGCCCAGCGGCTCGTGCTGGATCTGCTCGCGCATGCCGCCTTCGTCGAACACCGTTTCGGCGGCAATCGCCTGCTCGCATTCGGCCAGGAAGAAGTCGATGCGCGGCAACAGGCCGTTCAACTCGTTGCGGGACATCCGGATCGGCTTGCCGGTCTCGCGCGTCATCACCTGCGCCAGCTGCTCGAGGTCGCGCACGACGCCGGCGCGAAAGCCTTCGATGCAGCGCATGCGCTGCTGCAGGCTGTGCGCAGCCCACACGGGCTGGGCCTCGCGGGCGGCGCGCGCCTTCGCGCCGACGGAAGCCGCATCGTCGGCCGGCAGGGTGGTGATCAGCTCGCCCGTGGCGGGGTTGTGGATGGAGAGGTCCTTCATTGCTTTCTCACCGCGTCGGCGGCCTGCAGGAAATCGCGCAGCAGCGGCGTGTCGTCGACCACGCCGAGCTCGGGCCGGTGGAACTCGGGATGCCACTGCACCGCGGCGATCCAGTTGCGGCCGCTGTGGCGGATGGCCTCCACCACGCCGTCGTCGGGCGACACGGCCTCGGCGACGAAGCCCGGCGCCAGGTCCTTGATGCCCTGGTGGTGCACGCTGTTGATCTTGTGCCGTCCGGGCGGCAGCAGCTGCGCGAGCCGCGAGCCGGGGAGGATGTCGACTTCATGGAAGTTCAGGTCGTAGGCCGCGGCATCGCGGTGCACACGCGCGCCGGGCTTCTGGGTGCCGATGTCCTGGTAGAGCGTGCCGCCGTGCGCCACGTTGATCAACTGCAGGCCGCGGCAGATGCCGAACACCGGCTTGCCGGCGGCCGCGAAGGCCTTCACCAGCGCGATCTCGTATTCGTCACGCACGCGGTCGCCGTGCCATTCCGGCCGCAGCGGTTCTTCGCCGTAGCTGCCCGGCCAGACGTCGGCGCCGCCATGCATCACCAGGCCATCGAGCCACTGCGCGTAGTCGTCCACCCGTACGGGGCCGCGGAAGGTCTGGCCGTTGAGCGACGGCACCATCACCGGCAGCGCGCCCTCGCTCATCACCCAGTGCGCGGTGGACTGCTCGATCCACAGCAGCGTCTTGGAAGGCGCCGCCTTGCGCTCGCCGTCCGGATGGAAGAAGCACGCGCTGATGCCGATCTTCAGGCGGTCCATGGCGGGCTCACAGCGCCCCTGCGAACAAGCGCTCGAAGTCCTGCCGCGTCACCGGTCGTGGATTCGTCTGGTGGCAGATGTCCGCGAAGGCGATTTCCACGAGCTGCGGAATGTGCTCCTTGGTCACGCCGTGCTGCGACAGGCGCCCCGTGATGCCGATGCTCTGCTTCAGCTCGCGCAACCAGGGCACGAGGCCCGCGCCGCCACCGGGCACCTTGCAGGCATGCGCGAGCTCCTCGAACTTCTCCGGCGTCTTCTCGTGGTTCCAGGCCAGCACCGTGTCGATCATCAGGGCGTTGGCCAGCCCATGGTGCAGGTCGCAGACGGCACCGAGGGCATGCGCGCAGGCATGCACCGCGCCCAGATCCTTCTGGAAGGCGATCGCGCCCATCATGGAACTCATCATCATGTCGCTGCGCGCCACGATGTCCTGCGGATGTTCCACGGCGCGCCTGAGCGACCGCGCCGCGATGCGCGCGCCTTCCAGCGCGATGCCGTCGCACAGCGGGTGGTAGGCCGGCGACAGATAGCTCTCGATGTTGTGCGTCAGGGCATCCATGCCGGTGGCGGCGGTCACGTGCGGCGGCAGGCCCAGCGTGAGCTCGGGATCGGCAAACACCTTGCGGGCCAGGATCTTCGGGCTGAACACCACGCGCTTGAGGTGCGTGGCGTCCTCGCTGATCACGGAGGAGCGGCCCACTTCGGAGCCGGTGCCCGACGTCGTCGGCAGCGCCACGAAGTAAGGCAGCTCCCTGTCGATCGCGCGCACCTTCGGGTGGTCCCACACGTACTCGATGATGTCGCCCTCGTGCGTGGCGGCGATGCCCACCACCTTGGCTACGTCCAGCGCGGCGCCGCCACCGAAACCGATGACGCAGTCGGCCTGGTGCGCCTTGTACGCCGCCGCGCCGGCCATCACCTGCGAAGCCGTCGGATTGCCGAACACGCCGGCGAAGACCTCGACCTCCAGGCCGGCCAGGTGCGAGCGGAATTCGGCCAGCACCGGCAAAGCGCCCAGCGCCTTGTCCGTGACGATCAGCGGCCGCCGCAGCCCTTGCTCCAGCAAGTGCTTCGCGACCTCGCGGCGGGCGCCGGCGCCGAACTGGATGGCCGTGGGAAAGGAGAAATTGGCAAGGCTCATGATGGGGTGCCCGGGTCCAAATGCATGTGGTTCTTGGCGAAGGAGCGCCCGTCGACGCGGATCGCATCGGGTTCGATGCCGAAGCTGCGAAAGCCCGCGGCTTCATACAGGCGGACGGCGGGCGCGTTGTCCGCGGTGACGGTCAGCACCAGCGAGCGGATGCCTTCGCTGCGCGCGTGCGCCAGCAGCGCCTGCAGGAGCGCACGGCCGACGCCGTGGCCCGCCACCTCGGGCGCCACGTACATCGCCAGGACCGTCGCCTTGTGGTGGTTCTTCGCGCGCGATTCGCGCTCCAGGCCGACGAAGCCATACAGCTCGCTCGCCTCGTAAGCGCCCCAGAAGGCGTGCCCTGCCAGGCGCGCCGCCGCTGCCTCCACCGGCTGCCGGCTGTCCTGCTCGAAGCTGGAAGTGAAGGCGTCCGGATGCTCGCGCAACGCCCGCAGCCGCAGCGACCGGTACAGGTGCGCGTCGGCCGGGCCGAGGCGGCGAACTTGCATCAGATGATCTCGAAGTAGCGCCGCAATTCCCAGTCGGTCACCGCGTCCTGCCACTGCCGCCATTCCCAGTCGCGCGTCGCCGCGAAGTGCTCCACGAAGGTGTCGCCCAGCCAGTCACGCGCCACCTCGGACTGCAGGAACACGCGCGACGTCTCGATCAGGGTGCGCGGTGCGCGCGGCACGTTCTCGCCGCCCTGGTTGGTGCCGGTGATCGGCGGCGTGGTGAGCTTCAGGCCCTTCTCCACCCCGTGCATGCCGGCGGCGATCACGGCGGCCATGGCGAGGTAGGGATTGACGTCGGAGCCCGGGCAGCGCGTCTCCAGCCGCGTCGCCTTGGGCGAGCCGGCCAGCACCCGGAAGCTGGCGGTGCGGTTGTCCATGCCCCAGGTCGGCTTGACCGGCGCCCAGAAACCATCGACCAGGCGCTTGTAGCTGTTGACGGTGGGCCACAGCATCGGGCCGAAGTCCATCATGCAGGCGACCTGGCCGGCCAGGTAGCTCTCGAACAGGCTGGACATCCTGCGCTCGGTGTTGGCGTCGTAGAACAGGTTGGTCTTGCCGTCCGACAGGCTCTGGTGGATGTGGCCGCTGCAGCCCGGGTACTTCTGGCTCCACTTGGCCATGAAGGTCGGCATGATCCCGAATCGCTTGCCGATCTCGCGCGCGCCGGTCTTGAACAGGATCGCGCGGTCGGCCTGTTCCAGCGCCGGCGAGAAGCCGATCGCCGCCTCGTACACGCCCGGACCGGTCTCGGTGTGCAGGCCCTCGATGGGCACGTTGAAGGCCAGCATCTCGTCCATCAGCGCATTGAAGAAGCCGGGGTTGTCGGCCATGCGCAGCAGCGAGTAGCCGAACATGCCGGGCGTGATGGTCTGCGGCGGCTGGCCGTTCTTCTCGGCCCAGGTCTGCGGCGTTTCGCGGAAGTTGAACCACTCGAACTCCATGCCCGTCATGACCTGGAAGCCGAGTTTCTCGGCCCGCGCCAGCACGCGCTTCAAGGTCTGGCGCGGACACAGCGGATGCGGCGAGCCGTCGGCGTTGACGAATTCGCCGAGGAAGAAGGGCACGTTGCCGTCCCACGGCACGTTGCGCCCGGTGTCGAGGTCCAGGCGTGCGAGCGCATCCGGGAATCCGTGCTGCCAGCCGGTCATCTTGGTGTTGTCGTAGGTGACGTCGTGCGCGTCCCAGCCCAGGACCACGTCGCAGAAGCCGAAGCCGCTGTCGGCCGCGCCCATGAACTTGTCGATGTGCAGGTACTTGCCGCGCAGGATGCCGTCGATGTCGCTCACCGCGACCTTGACCTTGGTGGCGCCGCTCTTGCGCAGTTTTTCGAGCGAGGGATGGTTCGTCGTGTTGGCCACTTGCTGGATGCTCCCTGCGGCGCTGCGCCCGCGTCGAGGAAAATCCTAGCGCGGATGCGCTGCCAGCGGGGCCGTTTGTACGATGATGCGGCCATGCCCTGCACCTCTGCCGCATGACGCTCACCTGGCCGGTCGCGCTGGCCGTGCTGTTCGGCGCCATGCTGCATGCCAGCTGGAACGCGCTGGTGAAATCGGGGGCGGACAAGGCCCTGGACACCGCGCTGCTGAACTTCACGGGCGTGGTGCTGGCGATCCCCATCCTGGTCTTCACCGGATGGCCGGCGGATGCCGCGTGGCCGTGGCTGCTGGCATCGACCGCCATCCACCTGGCCTACTACAGCCTCCTCGTGTCCGCGTACGAGCACGGCGAGCTGGCCCTGACCTACCCGCTTATGCGCGGGGCAGCGCCGGTGCTGGTCGCCCTGGGATCGGCCACCGTGTTCGGCGAAACCCTCACACCGGGCGGATGGGCCGGCGTGCTGGGCGTGTCCTGCGGTGTTCTGCTGCTCGGGCTGTCGCGCACCACCGCGCCCGGTCGTGCGGTGCTGCTCGCGCTGCTCAACGCAGTGGTGATCGCGGGCTATACGGTCATCGACGCCCAGGGGGTGCGCGCGAGCGGCAACGCCGCGGCCTATGTTTCGGCCCTGTTCGTGCTCAACGCACTGCCCTTCGGCGTGCTGGTGCTGGTACGCCGCGGACGCTCCGCGGCCTGGGCCCATGCGCGCCGGCGCGCCCCGGTGGCGCTCATCGGCGCGGCGGCCTCGCTCGGCTCCTATGCGATCGCGCTCTGGGCGATGACGCGCGCGCCGGTCGCCACCGTGGCGGCGCTGCGCGAAACATCGGTGCTGTTCGCGGCGCTGCTGGGCACCTGGCTGCTGAAGGAGGCTTTCACGCCCCGGCGTGCGCTGGGCACGGCGGTGATCGTGGCGGGGGTGATGGCGCTGCGCCTGCCCTAGGAGCCTGGGCTCCTAGCCGGCGCGGTCTTCCGGCGGCAGGTTGGACGCGAGGTCCGGCGCCGCGTCCTCGCCATGGCTGCCCACCACGCTGCCGTTCTCGCTGAAGCGCGCGAGCTGCTTTTGCAGCATCTCGCGCTGCAGCGACTTGCCGAGTTCCTTGGTGTACCAGGCCACCTCGAACTCGGGTCGGCGTTGGGGCTTCCTGTCGGGCATAACCGCGCAGGATACCGAGCAGGCGCGAACGATCTGTAGGCTCCGGACTAGATGAATGTCGGACGGGTCCGACAGGTTCCGGCGGCGAGCGCCGACCGTTGCGAGCAGGCGGGGTGCGGGCGTAGGATGGCCCTCCCTTTTCGCTGCATGGAGGGTCCGTTCCGTGGCTACTCATCGCGACATCGCCTCCAGGCGCACCCTGGCCCTCGTGGGTCCCGGCGCCGCAGGCAAGACCAGCCTGGCCGAGGCCTTGCTGTGGAAAGCCGGGGCGGTGGGCACGCCCGGCAGCGTAGAGCGGGGCACGACCGTGTCCGACCATGACGCGCTGGAGAAGAAGGCGCTGCGCTCGCTCAACTCGACGCTGCTGCACTTCACCCATCGCGGGATCACCACCCACCTGATCGACACGCCCGGCACGCCGGACTCGCTGGGGCAATCGCTGCCGCCGCTGGAAGCCGTGGAGACCGTGGCGGTCGTCATCAACGCCGCCACCGGCATCGAGCCCATGGCGGTGCGGATGATGGACTGGGCGAAGCAGCGCGAACGCGACCGCATCATCGTCGTGAACAAGATCGACGCGCACGGCGTGAACCTCCAGGCGCTGGTCGGCCAGATCCAGGCGACCTTCGGCCGCGAGTGCCTGCCGCTGAACCTGCCTTCCCAGAAAGGCGAGCGCGTGCTCGACTGCTTCTGGAAGTTGAAGGACGAGGGGCCGCCGCCGGACTTCTCGTCGATCGAGCAGGCGCATCGCGCGCTGGTCGAGCAGGTCGTGGAGGTGGATGCAGCCTTCGTGGAGCGCTACCTCAATGACGGCGACGTCGACCCCGCGGAGCTGCACGCGCCGCTGGAGCAGGCGCTGCGCGAAGGCCACCTGGTGCCGATCTGCTTCGTGTCTTCGCGCACCGGCGCCGGCGTGCCGGAACTGCTGGACGTGATCGAGCGCCTGCTGCCCGATCCGACCGAAAGCAACCCGCCCGCCTTCCTGCAGGGCGAGGGGCCGGACGCGAAGCCGGTCCAGGCCTTTCCCGAGGCCGACCGGCACGTGCTGGCCCACGTCTTCAAGATCACGCAGGACCCTTACGTCGGCAAGATGGGCGTGATCCGCGTGCACCAGGGGACGATCACGCGCGACAGCCAGCTGTACGTGGGCGACAGCCGGCGCCCTTTCAAGGTCGGCCACCTCTTCATGCTGCAAGGCAAGGAACTGCGGGAGGTGGCCAAGGCGGTGCCCGGGGACCTGTGCGCGATCGCCAAGGTGGAGGAACTGCATTACGACGCGGTGCTGCATGACGCCGCCGAGGACGCGCACATCCACCTCAAGCCGCTGGAGTTCCCCGTGCCGGTGCACGGCCTGGCGATCTCGCCCAAGCGGCGCGGCGACGAACAGCGGCTGCACGACATCCTGATCAAGCTGGTGAGCGAAGACCCGTGCCTGCGCGTGGAGCACGTCGCGAGCACCAACGAAACGGTGGTCTATGGCCTCGGCGAGCTTCACCTGCGCACGCTGCTCGATCGCCTGACCGACGTGCACAACTGCCAGGTCGAGACGCGGCCGCCGCGCATTGCATACCGCGAGACGATCACGTCCGCAGCCGAAGGCCACCATCGGCACAAGAAGCAGACCGGCGGCGCCGGCCAGTTCGGCGAGGTGTTCCTGCGCATCGAGCCACTGCCGCGTGGCAGCGGCTTCCAGTTCGTCGACGAGGTCAAGGGCGGCGCCATCCCGCACAACTTCATGCCCGCCGTGGAAAAGGGCGTGCGGCAGGCGATGGAGGAAGGCGTGGTCGCGGGCTATCCGGTCGTGGACCTCAAGTGCATCGTCTACGACGGCAAGCACCACACGGTGGACAGCAAGGAGATCGCGTTCGTGCAGGCCGGCAAGAAGGCGCTGGTCGCCGCGGTGCAGTCGGCGCGGCCTTGCCTGCTGGAGCCGATCGTCGACG
>DATAGN010000394.1:0-26414 GCA_036263715.1 Ramlibacter sp. | reverse complement strand
GTGGCCGGGGCAGTCGACGTGCGCATAGTGGCGCGCCTTGGTCTCGTACTCCACGTGGGCGGTGTTGATGGTGATGCCGCGGGCCTTTTCCTCGGGAGCCGCGTCGATCTGGTCGTAGGCCTTGGCTTCGCCGCCGAACTTGGTGGATAGCACGGTCGTGATCGCCGCCGTCAAGGTCGTCTTGCCATGGTCCACGTGGCCGATGGTGCCGACGTTGACGTGCGGCTTGGTCCGCTCAAACTTGCCTTTTGCCATTTTTTTCGACTCCGAAAAAATTAACGATCACTAACCGGGTTTTGGTGCCCTTGGCGGGAATCGGACCCGCGACCTCTCCCTTACCAAGGGAGTGCTCTACCACTGAGCCACAAGGGCGAATTCTTTGCGCTTCGTCGTCGATGCGTTGCGTGGAGCGGGTGGCGGGAATCGAACCCGCGTCATTAGCTTGGAAGGCTAAGGTTCTACCATTGAACTACACCCGCGTCGGGCTCGTTCAACGCGGCCACCGATCCGCCACTAACTCATCAACTGTCTCGCTGTCGCTCCCCGAAAAAGCAGGAAAGCTGGTGGAGGAGGCTGGATTCGAACCAGCGTAGGCGTAAGCCAACAGATTTACAGTCTGCCCCCTTTAGCCACTCGGGCACCCCTCCGCGAGGAACCGCAGACTATAGCAGGTTTCGCACGGCGACCCACGCTGCCGGCCCACCCGCGACACTGAGCGGACGCTGACGAAAAGGCCCTTGCGTCACACGCCGGCGCATGGATGTTGCTAGGGTCTGCAGCATGCACATCCTCAACCTGGCCCTGCAGGGCGGCGGCTCCCACGGGGCGTTCACCTGGGGCGTGCTCGACGCGCTCCTGGCCGATGGCCGCATCCGCTTCGAAGGGCTCAGCGGCACCAGTGCGGGCGCGCTGAACGCCGTGGCGCTGGCCAGCGGCTGGGCTGCCGCCGAGGCGGCCCGCCGCGATGCGCACGAAGGCGCGCGCGAGCGGCTGGCCGCAGTGTGGACGCGCGTCAGCGCCTGGGGCAGCCTCGGGCCGATGCAGCAGCAGTTCCTGCGCTTCCTCTGGGGCGGCCTGCCGCCGCTGTCGCCCTACCAGAGCAACCCGATGGACATCAACCCGCTGCGCGACCTGGTCGAAGCGGAGATCGACTTCGACGCCATCCGCCGTCATGCGCAGCTGAAGGTCTTCGTGTCCGCGACGCACGTGACGACCGGCAAGGCGGTGGTGTTCAGCGGCAGGCAGCTCGACGCCCGGGCCGTGCTCGCTTCGGCGTGCCTGCCCATGCTGTTCCAGGCGGTGGAGATCGAGGGCGAAGCCTACTGGGACGGCGGCTACTCGGTAAACCCGCCGCTGGCGCCGCTGATCAGCGAGTGCCAGACGGCCGACCTGATGCTGGTGCAGATCAACCCGGTCGCGCGCAAGGTGGCGCCCCGTTCCGCCGGCGACATCGCGGATCGCGTGAGCGAGATCACGTTCAACGCCAGCCTGCTCACGCAGATGCGCGCCATCGATTTCGTCAACCGGCTGCTGGCCGAAGGCGCGATCTCGCACGAGCGCTGCAAGGCGGTTCGCGTGCACCGCATCGATGGTGGCGCCGCGCTCGCCGCGTATCCCGGCTCGTCGCGCAGCTCGCCCGACGCCGCCATGATCCAGCAGCTGTGCGAGGCCGGCCGGACCGCCGCACGTGACTGGATGCGGCAGCACCATGCGGCGCTGGGGCGCCATGGAACGGTCGACATCCGCCGCGATTACCTGGACGACACGCGGATGGACCTGCCGCTGCCCGCGGGAAGCCGCCTGCGCTCCATCGGCCGCGGCTTTCGCCCCTGGCTCGCGCGCCTGCTGCGCCAGCAGCGCGCCTAGAACGGCGCGGCGACGCCGCGCTGCGCCAGCCACTCGCGCGCTTCGCGAAAGCAGCCGCTGCCCAGGAAGGGCACGGGCGGGCGACTGGCGGACAGCGGCGAGGGATGGTTGGCCTGCAGGATGAGGATCTCGCGGCCGTACTGCGCGGCGTGGGCGCGGACCAGGTCGGCCTTGGCCTGCGCGAAGTTGCCCCAGAGGAGGTACACGCAGGGCGAGGCGGTGGCGGAAACCAGCGCCAGCAGGCGGTCGGTCAGCGCTTCCCAGCCCTTCTTCGCGTGGCTCGTGGGCTGCCCGTCTTCGACCGTGAGGCACGCGTTGAGCAACAGCACGCCGGACTTCGCCCATGCCAGCAGCGAGCCCGATTCGGGCGTGCTCCCCAGCTCCTTGAAGATGTTCCGCAGCGAAGGTGGATGCTTCACGCCATCGGCGACCGAGAACGCCAGGCCTTCGGCCTGGCCGGGCCCATGGTAGGGATCCTGGCCCAGCACCACGGCATGCACCGAAGGCAGCGGCGTGAGCTCCAGCGCGCGCAAGGGATGCGGCGGATAGATGACGGCCCCGGCCGCCAGCCGCTGCTGCAGGAACTCGGCGAGCCTGCGGCCTTCCGTGCTGGCCAGGAATTCATCGACGGCGGGGCGCCAGCCTTCGGCCAAGGGCCAGTCCTGCGGCGTCCAGGCCAGCAGGCGCGCAGGCCGCGCATCCGGCTCCAGATCGGCCCAGGGCAGCCCGGCCTGCTTGCGCGCCACGTCAGTCGCCGAACAGCGCCGCGAGCGCTTCGCCGGGCTCCTTGGCGCGCATGAAGGCCTCGCCCACCAGGAAGGCCTGCACGCCGGCGGCGCGCAGGCGCTGCACGTCCTCGCGTTCCCGGATGCCCGATTCGGTGACCAGCAGGCGGTCGGCCGGGATGTCCTTCAGCATGTCGATGGTGGTGTCGAGGCTGACCTCGAAGGTGCGCAGGTTGCGGTTGTTCACGCCGACCAGCCGCGTCCTGAGTTTCAGGGCGCGCTGCAGCTCCGCGGCATCGTGCACTTCGACCAGCACCGCCATGTCCATGCTGCGCGCGACCGCCTCGAGCTCCGCCATCTGCGCGTCGGCCAGGCAGGCCGCGATCAGCAGGATGCAATCGGCGCCCATCGCCCGCGCCTCGTACACCTGGTAGGCATCGACCATGAAGTCCTTGCGCAGCACGGGCAGGTCGCACGAGGCGCGCGCCTGCTTCAGGTAGTCCGGGCTGCCCTGGAAGAACTCGCGATCGGTCAGCACGGACAGGCAGGCCGCCCCGTACTGCGCGTAGCTCTGGGCGATGTCGGCGGGGATGAATTCCTCGCGCAGCACGCCCTTGCTGGGACTGGCCTTCTTGACCTCGGCGATCACCGCGGCCTGGCCGGCTGCGATCTTCGCGCGCAGGGCGCCCTCGAAGTCGCGCGTGAGCACGCGGCTGAATGCGTCCTCGCGCACGGCTTGCAGCGACTTCTTCTTCTTCGCGGCAGCGATCTCCTCGTGCTTGACCGCGACGATCTTCTCCAGGATGTCGGCCATGTCCTCAGCCCGCCAGTTCTTTCGCCACGCGGACCAATTGGTCCAGCTTGGCCTTCGCCGCACCCGTTTCCAGCGCCGTGCGCGCACGGGCGATGCCGTCGCGGATGTCCGTGGCCACGTTGGCGGCGTAGAGCGCGGCGCCCGCGTTCAGCACCACGATGTCGCGCGCGGCGCCGGCCTGGTTGTCCAGGACCTGCCGCATCAAGGCCAGCGACTCCTGCGGCGTCTCGACCTTGAAAGCGCGGTTGCTCGCCATGGGCATGCCGAAGTCCTCGGGATGCACTTCGTACTCGCTGATCTCGCCGTTGCGCAGCTCGCCCACCATGGTCGCCGCGCCCAGGCTCACTTCGTCCATGCCGTCGCGGCCGTACACGACCAGCGCGTGCTCGGCGCCCAGGCGCTGCAGGGCACGGATCTGGATGCCCACCAGGTCCGGGTGGAAAACGCCCATCAGGATGTTGGGGGCGCTGGCGGGATTGGTCAGCGGCCCCAGGATGTTGAAGATGGTGCGCACGCCCAGTTCCTTGCGCACCGGCGCCACGTTCTTCATGGCCGGATGATGGTTGGGCGCGAACATGAAGCCGATGCCGGTTTGCGCGATGCACTGCGCGATGGCATCCGGCGACAGGTTGATGTTCAGGCCCATCGCCTCCAGCACGTCGGCGCTGCCGCTCTTGCTGGACACGCTGCGGCCGCCATGCTTGCTGACCTTCGCGCCCGCCGCGGCCGCCACGAACATCGAGCAGGTGGAGATGTTGAAGGTGTGCGAGCCGTCACCGCCGGTGCCGACGATGTCGACTAGGTGCGTCTTGTCCGGCACGTGCACCTTGGTGGAGAACTCCCGCATCACCTGCGCGGCGGCGGTGATCTCGCCGATCGTTTCCTTCTTCACGCGCAGGCCGGTGACCAGCGCCGCGGTCATGACGGGCGACAGCTCGCCGCTCATGATCAGCCGCATGATCTTGAGCATCTCGTCGTGGAAGATCTCGCGGTGTTCGATCGTGCGCTGCAGCGCCTCCTGGGGGGTGATGGGCATGGCGTGCTCCTCGCGGCGTTTATCGGGTGGGATTGTCGGTCAGGGCCAGCTTCAGGCCAAACGCGATGAACATGGCGCCGGCGGCGCGATCGAGCCAGTGCATGCCCCGCTGCACCGAGGTGCTGCGCGCCATCCATGCGGCCGCGAAGGCCCACGCGGAGTTCACGGCGATGCTGTTGATGTTGAACAAGGTCCCGAGCAGCACGAAGACCAGCGCCTTGTGCTCCGTGTCGGGCGCGATGAATTGCGGCACGAAAGCCAGGAAGAAGATCGCGACCTTCGGGTTCAGTACATTGGTCAGGAACCCGGTGCGGAACGCATCTTTCAGGCTGCTGGACGTTGTGTAGCGTGGCGGTGTGTCAGCCGAGTCCCAGCCCTGCTCCTGCGGCGCACGGGCGAGCAGCAGCTTGATGCCCACCCACACCAGGTAAGCCGCACCTACCCATTTCAGGACCGTGAACGCCGTCGCCGATGCGGCCAGCAGCGCGCCGACGCCCAGCGCCGCGGCAAAAACATGCACGAAGCAGCCGGCGGTCACGCCCAGGCCCGCCACCACGCCCGCCTTCGCACCCGACTTCAGCGAATGCGTGGTGATGCACAGGACGTCCGGCCCGGGCGTCAGGTTCAACAGCAAGCCGGCCGCGATGAACAGGAGCAGTTGCTGCGCGTCGGGCATCGCGCGTCCTCAGGCCTGGAAGTACGACCGGATCGCCGCCACCGCGCGATCCACGCCGGCCTCGTCCACGTCCAGGTGGGTCACGAAGCGCAGGCGGTAGATGCCCGTGGCCAGCACGCCCTGCTGCGCCAGGTGTGGAATCAGCCCGCTCGCGCGCTCGCGCGCCGGTCCGGTGAGGTCCACGAAGAGGATGTTGGTCTCGGGCGCTTCGCACTGCACGCCCGGGATGCCTTCGAGCCCCTGCGCGAGCCTGCGGGCCAGCGCATGATCCTGCGCGAGCCGCTCCACCTGGTGGTCCAGCGCGAAGCTCGCGCCGGCGGCGAGCATGCCGGATTGCCGCATGCCGCCGCCCGCCATCTTGCGGATGCGGCGGGCGCGCGCAATGAAGTCCTTGGAGCCGCACAGCGTGGAGCCGACGGGGGCGCCCAGGCCCTTGCTGAAGCAGACCGAGACGCTGTCGAACAGCGAGGCGATGCGCCGGGCTTCGCTGCGAGCATCGCTGCCGTTGCGCGCCGCCTGCGCCACGGCGGCGTTGAACAGGCGCGCGCCATCCAGGTGGTTGGCCAAGCCCTTGCCCTTCGCGAAAGTGGTCGCCTCCTGCAGGTACCCGAAGGGCAGCACCTTGCCGCCCAGGGTGTTCTCCAGCGCCAGCAGCCGCGTGCGCGCGAAGTGCGGATCGTCCGGCTTGATGGCGGCTTCGATGTCGGCCAGCGCCAGCGTGCCATCGGGCTGGTGGTTCAGCGGCTGCGGCTGGACGCTGCCGAAGACGGCCACGCCACCGCCTTCCCACCGGTAGCAGTGCTGCATCTGTCCCACGATGTATTCGTCGCCGCGCTGGCAGTGCGCCAGCACGCCGCACAGGTTGCTTTGCGTGCCGGTCGGCACGAACAGGGCCGCCTCGAAGCCGAGCAGCGTGGCGATCTTCTCCTGCAGCGCGTTGACGCTGGGGTCGTCGCCGAAGACGTCGTCGCCCAGGGGAGCGGCGGCCATGGCCGCGCGCATGGCGGGCGTGGGCTGGGTGACGGTGTCGCTGCGCAGGTCGACGGGTTTCATGCCTTCTGCTCCAGGAAGTTCTTCAGCATGGCGTGGCCATGTTCGGTGAGGATGGACTCGGGGTGGAACTGCACGCCCTCGACGGGCAGTGTCTTGTGGCGCACGCCCATGATCTCGCCGTCGGGCGTCCATGCGGTCACCTTCAGGTCGGCCGGGCAGGTATCGCGCGCGATCGCGAGCGAGTGGTAGCGGTTGACGGTGAAGTGTTCGGGCAGGCCGGAGAAGACGCCCTCGCGGGTGGTGGTGATCTCGCTGGTCTTGCCGTGCATCAGTTGCTGCGCGCGGATGATCTTGCCGCCGAATGCCGCGCCGATGGACTGGTGGCCGAGGCAGACGCCGAGGATGGGGAGCTTGCCGGCGAAGTGGCGGATGGCTTCGACGGAGATGCCTGCTTCGGTGGGGGAGCAGGGGCCGGGGGAGATCACGAGCCGGTCGGGTCGCCTGGCTTCGATCTCCTCGATGGTGATCTCGTCGTTGCGATGCACCTCGACGTCGGCACCGAGCTCACCGAAGTACTGCACCAGGTTGAAGGTGAAGCTGTCGTAGTTGTCGACCATGAGGAGTTTCATGCCGTGGGCTCCAAAACCAAACAACCGGACGCAGAGGACGCAGAAGTTACGCAGAGGTCGCAAAAGAGAGCACAGGACAGCGTCATAGCTTGTTCACCACCCGATGGATGCCCCTGACGACGGGGAAGGCATGGAAGTTGATCAGCAGTCCGAGCTTCAGTCCTGAGAGGCGCAGGTACGACAGCAGCTGCGCGCGATGGACTTCAGAGAACGTCTCGACGGCCTTGACTTCGACGATGACCGAGTTCTCCACGATGAAATCCGCCCGATACGCCAAGCCGATGTCGCGACCTTTGTATTGGCCGGTCATGGGAACCTCTCGCTGGAAGCCCAACTCCCGCTCGGCAAGCTCTACGGCAAGCGCGGCGGAGTACGCGCTTTCGAGCAATCCGACGCCCAACACACGCTGCACCTCCACGGCCGCACCGATGATCGCGTGAGAACAGTCATTCTCAATTGGCTGTTCCTTTTGCGTCCTCTGCGTAACCTTTGCGTCCTCTGCGTCCGGATGTTGGCTTTTCATTCCAACCCCTCCTCGACCAACTCGCTCGCCCGCAGCAAGGCCCGCGCCTTCGCCTCGGTCTCTTTCCACTCCAGCTCCGGCACCGAATCGGCCACCACGCCCGCCGCCGCCTGCACATAGAGGGTCTGGTCCTTGATGATCCCCGTGCGGATCGCGATGGCGACGTCCATGTCGCCCGCATACGAGAGATACCCGCAAGCCCCGCCATAGATGCCGCGCTTGTTCGGCTCCAGCTGGTCGATCAGCTCCATCGCATGCACCTTCGGCGCGCCACTCAAGGTGCCCGCCGGGAAGGTCGCCTTCAGCACATCCATGCTGGTCATGCCGTCCTTCAGCAGGCCTTCGACATTGCTCACGATGTGCATCACATGGCTGTAGCGCTCCACCACGAAGGCTTCGGTCACCTTCACCGAACCGGTCTTCGCGATGCGGCCGATGTCGTTGCGCGCCAGGTCGATCAGCATCACGTGCTCCGCCCGCTCCTTCGCATCCGACAGCAACTCCTTCTCCACCGCCTTGTCGACCTCCGGCGTCGACGCGCGCGGGCGCGTGCCCGCGAGAGGACGGATCGTGATCTTCTGGCCTTCGGGCGTCTGCTCCTGGCGCACCAGGATCTCCGGCGAGGCGCCCACCACGTGGAAGTCCTTGCCGTCCGCCGTCGCGCCGGTGAAGTTGTAGAAATACATGTACGGGCTCGGGTTCAGCGAACGCAGCGCGCGGTACAGCGACAGCGGCGACTCGGTGTAGCGCTTCTTGATCCGCTGCCCCACCTGCACCTGCATGAAGTCACCGGCGGCGATCAGTTCCTTGGCCCGGTCCACCGCCTTCAGGTAGTCGGCCTTGGCGAACTCACGCTCGGCCGGGAAAGTCTCCGTCTGGCGCACGATCGGCGCGCTCACCGAATACTTCAGCTGGTCCTTCAGCTCGCGCAGGCGCCGCTTGCCGTTCGAATACGCCTCGGGCTTGCCGGGGTCGACATACACGATCAGGTACAGCTTGCCGGAGAGGTTGTCGATGACCGCCAGCTCCTCGCATTGCAGCAGCAGGATGTCCGGCGTGCCCAGCGTGTCGGGAGGGCAGGACTGCTCCAGCTTCTTCTCGATGTAGCGCACCGTGTCGTAGCCGAAGTAGCCCGCCAGGCCGCCGCAAAAGCGGGGCAGCCCGGGGCGCAGCGCCACCTTGAAGCGCTGCTGGTACGCCTCGATGAAGGCCAGCGGATTGCCCTGCGCGGTCTCCACCACCTTGCCGTCGGTGACGACTTCCGTGCGGGCGTCGGCGCCGAAGCCGCTCGCGCGCAGCAGCGTGCGCGCGGGCAGGCCGATGAAGCTGTAGCGGCCGAAGCGCTCGCCGCCGACGACGGATTCGAGCAGGAAGCTCAGCTTGCCGCCGCCCTTCGCATGCGCGAGCTTCAGGTACAGGGACAGCGGTGTCTCGAGGTCCGCGAACGCCTCGGCGATCAGCGGGATGCGGTTGTAGCCTTGCAGCGCAAGGCTCTGGAATTCGAGTTCGGTGATCAAGGGTGAGCCTCCACAAGCTCGGTGGCCGCGAAGGCCAGGGGATCCGGGATGCCTCGGTCAGAGGCGCGGGGGCACGGGATGCCCCGTGCGGTCAGGTGCGCGCGCGAACAGGCTTCCGCCAGGGCCAGGCTCCCCGGTCGCTGCGACCCGTGATCATCGTGCGGTGGATGAACATACGCAGCCAGTGTAGCAAACGCATTCCGGCGGCCCGGTCAACGGGAAGAAAACACCGCCGCCCCGGCCATAAAGCGCCGCCACCCGGGTCTCGCGGCTTCCACACTCCGCTCCTGCTTTCGAGGAGGAGATCACGATGCGCAAGTCCTGCCTGGCCGTCCTGCTCGCGGCCGCCTGTGTCCTGCCGGTGCATGCCGATGTGACGGTGTCCGGCGTCAAGTACGAAGCCCGGGCCGACGTGCGCGGCGCGAAGCTGCAGCTCAATGGCGCGGGGACGCGGCACAAGGGGCCATTCAAGGTCTACGCGGCGGCCCTGTACCTGCCGAAGAAGGCCGGCAGCGCGGACGAGGCGCTGGCAGCGCCCGGCGCCAAGCGCGTGGCGGTGACCATGCTGCGTGACATCGACGCAGGGGAGCTGGGGCGGCTGTTCACGCGAGGCGTCGAGGACAACATGGACAAGGCCGCCTTCTCCAAGCTCATTCCCGGCCTGATGCGCATGTCGACCATCTTCGGCGAGCAGAAGCGCCTGCAGGCCGGCGACAGCTTCACCCTTGACTGGGTTCCCGGGGTCGGCACGGTGGTCAACGTGCGCGGCGTGCCGCAGGGCGAGCCGTTCCGCGAGCCCGAGTTCTTCAATGCACTGCTGCGCATCTGGCTGGGGCCGGCGCCCGCGGACTGGCAGTTGAAGGAGCAGCTGCTGGGGCAGCCAGTGCGGGGCAACGGCGCCGGGTGACCGCCGCGGGTCAGTGCGGGGCCGGCAGGAACGAGGACACGTCCGTGATCACGAACGTCGACCGGTTCACCCCGGCCAGCCAGACCTGCGTGTCGAAGTCCAGCGGGATCACGAAGTACGAGCCGTTCTGGTAAGCGTTGGTCAGCAGGGTCTGGCCCGTGACAGTGCCGCCGGAATACTGGATCGCAAGGTGGTCCACGCCGGGCTGCCAGTCCTGCACCACCAGGGTGGCATGCACGTCGCGCAGCATGAACATGTCGCGGCCCTCGCCGCCGAAGGCGTAGTCGATGCCGTGCCCGGCCTCGAACCAGTCGTCGCCGGCCTCTCCGATCAGCACGTCGTTGCCGTCACCGCCGTACAGGGTGTCGATGCCGACGCCGCCATACAGGTAGTCGCTGCCGCCGTAGCCGTAGGCGACGTCGTTGCCGTCGCCCATCACGAACACCTCGTTGGCCGTGTCGCCGACGCCGACGTCATCACCGCCCTGGCCGTACGCCACGTCGTTGCCGCCGCCGGTGTAGAGGTAATCGTTGCCGGACGCACCGACCAGGGTGTCGGCCCCCTCCTGGCCCGCCAGGATGCCGCTGCCCGTGAGCCAGTCGTTCCCGAGTCCGCCATACAGCATGCCGCTGCCCGCAAGGGTGTCATTGCCGCCGCCACCGAGCAGGGTGTCCGTTCCCGTGCCGCCGCTCAGGTGGTCGTCACCTCCACCGCCCTCGAGCCAATCGTTGCCGCTTGAGGCAGCCACGGTGTCGTCGCCGTCGCCGGCGTACACCACGGCCGGTGTGAGGGCGGCGAGCACGTGCAGCCGGTCGTGCCCGGCACCGCCTTCAATGTAGATGGACCCGGCGGCGGCGGAATCCGCCACCAGGACATCGTTGCCGTCCAGGCCATAGAGCCGGTCATACCCCAGGCTGCTGCCGGAGTGGTCGTTGCCCAAGGTGCCGATGTAGGTGGTCATGGCGACCCAGTCTAAGGGCTGCTTCGTTCAAGAAGAAGCAGACCACCGAACGGACGGGTGCCGCAGGCCACGAGTTCGGCAACCACAGCCGAGCTAGACTGCTCGCATGACCACCTACGTAGGCACCCTCCTGGACGACGACTCGGGCAGCGGCAGCGGCTATGACCGCTTGTACGGCCTGGACGGGAATGACGCACTCTTCGCCGAGCAGGGAACGCTCGCGTACCTGGATGGCGGCGCCGGAAACGACGCTCTGCGAGTCGCCGCTGTGGTTTCGAGTGCAGTGCTGTATGGCGGCGAGGGGCACGATACTTTGTCGGGCAGCGGCGGTAATGACTGGCTGGATGGCGGCAGCGGCAACGATCTGGTGTACGCAGGCCTGGGTCGCGACACACTGCTCGGCGGCGCCGGGGACGACACCCTGTTCGGCGATGGCTTGCTCTATGGCGGATGGGGCAATGATTCGATCAGCGGCGGCGGCATTCTTTGCGGCGAAGAGGGATCGGACACGCTCGTGGGAAGCACCGGTGCCGACTACCTCTATCTTGGCGAGGGCCAGATCCAGTACGCCTACGGCTATGCAGGCAATGACGTGGCGGTTGGCGGTGACGGTATCGATATCGCCGTCCTGGGCGACGGCGATGACGTCGCCTACTGCGCCGGAGGCAACGACTGGGCCTATGCAGGCTCGGGGAACGACACCTTGTACGGTGGCAAGGGTGTCGACATCCTGCTGGGGGAAGACGGCGACGACTGGCTGGTGGCGGGGACAGGTCCGGGCTTCGCAGTCACCTACTTCTTTGGGGGCGCTGGGCGGGACACGTTCGTGGTGTCCAGTGCGTCGGGCGTCACTGTCATCCAGGACTGGCAAAACGGCGTTGACCGCTTGTCCATCCAGGACACGATGATGCGCAGCATCCACAGTGCGGAGCATGTTTTCGAATACGGTGATGCGCCGTCGAATCACATCGTCGTGATCGCGATTGACCTGTACACCTCCGTGTGGCTGATCGGTGCAACGAAGGCCGGCCTGCTGGCCACGGATTTCAGCTTTGCATAGCCCGGCCGCCTTGGCGAATCCAAGGTAGTGCGGCCAACGCGAGGAGCGAGTCCACGTACGCCTCCGCCGGCACCTCCCGCACCGGCTCCCCGTGGTTGTACCCATAGGTCACCAGCACCACCGGACACCCGGCTGCGTGGCCAGCCGCGGCATCGTTGCGCGAGTCGCCCACCACCAGCGTCATGGCCGAAGCCGTGCCGAGCGCCTCGCACGTCTTCAGCACCGGCAGCGGATCGGGCTTCTTGCGCTCGAAGGCATCGCCGCCGAACACTATTTCGAAGTGCTGCGCGATGCCCTTGGCGGCCAGCAGCTCGCGGGCGAACTCGCCGGGCTTGTTGGTCAGGCAGGCCAGGCGCCAGCCGGCGGCTCGCAGCGCCTGGATTCCCTCGGCCGCGCCCGGATAGAGCGCCGAGTGGCGTCCGTTGAGGCCGCGATAAGCCTCCTGGTACGCATCCCACCCCCCGTCGTACAGGTCGGCGGGCGCGCCCACGTGTGCCAGGGTCTGGCGAATCAGGTGCTCGGATCCCTTGCCGATGAAGTGCGACACCACTTCGGGCGTGACCTCCGGCAGGGCCAGTCCCCGCAACATGGCGTTGAGGGCAGCGTGGAAATCACCGAGGGTGTCGACCAGGGTGCCGTCCAGGTCGATGATGGCCGTGCGCAGTTCCGGGGACAAAGGCATCGCCCGAGCATACCGGCCGCGCCAAAGAAAAAAGCCAGGGCGCGGGCCCTGGCTTTCCTCTGGAAATGGCTGCGTTCAGCGGCTGCGACGGTGGTTGCTGCCGCCTTCGAAGTTGGCAACTTCGCGGTCCACCTGCACCCGCGCCCAGTCGAGGCGGGAGGTGCGCGCGGCGCGCTCGGCAACATTGCGGGTCGCCGGCACGACGTCGATCGAGCGGACGTAGCCGACCACTTCGCACTGGCGCTCCGGGTCCATGGAGGCGAAGCCCCGGCCGGAACTCCACTGCCTGTCCTGCGTACTACCTGCCATCGAAAACTCCTCGAACGTGGGGAAGCCGCCAGTGGCGACCGGCGTTCGATGTATTAAGCGTGCAGGACGCGTCGCACGGAGTCGGTGCACCTGACATCCGTTCGTAGGGGCTGTCCTACAAACGGTCGAGTCCCTTCCTTCCTTACGCCGGCACTTGTTCCACCAGGGCCCGGGCCCAGTGCCGGTGCCTGGCGATCGCGGCGATGAAATCCTGCGCCATCTGCAGCCGCGTGGTGGGCTCGTTGGTGCCGATGATCACGCCGGCCGGCGGGGGTGCTTCCGGGTCGGCGACACCGACGGCCCGGAGGACGTCGACCGACTCACCGATGAGGCACATCGGCTTGCAATGGCGAAACGCCTCCAGGATGAAGTGCACCGCCTCGCCGTCCTTGCGGAGAGCCTGGGCGCTGGCGGCGCCGCCGGGCACCAGCACGGCGTCGAACATCACGGACGGCATGGCGCTGAAGGTGTGGTCGACCGGCACCTGCTGGCCCGAGGAGGATGCCACCACGCCCAGCTGCGAGGCCACCACCTTGGTGATGGCACCGGCGTCGGCCAGCGCCTGCTGGATGACCTTCATGGCGCCGATCTCGGCGCCCGGCGCCAGCACGATCGCGACGCGGCGCGTCTGGATCGTGTTGCCGTTGCCTTCCATGCTCAGCGATGCGGCCATCTCCACCGGCGGCTTGGTGCCGCGCGGCTCGCGAAAGCCCGCCTGCCCCGCGGCCGAGCGCGCATCGGGCGGGCCGATGCCCAGCGGCTCGGCCACCTTGCGCGCCAGCCGCATGTCGACGTGGGCGAGGTTGTCCACGATGCGCTGCCGCACCGCCGGGGTCTCCACTTTCGACAGCTCGTACTGGAAGGCCGCGATGATGTGTTCCTTCTCGCAGGTGCTCTGGCTGTTCCAGAACAGCGTGGCCTGCACGAAGTGGTCGTCGAACGTCGGGGCGCGGCGGCGGACCTTGGTGGCTGCCTCGACGCTCTCTTCGAAGGTCTGGAAGCCCTGCTCGCCGCCATCCACGCGGAATTCGCTTCCGGTGCCCAGCGTGTTGGGCTCGTAGGAGACGCGTCCCTTGGCGATGGTCATCCGGTGCGCGCCCGCGCGCTGGAAGTTGTGCACCGGACAGACGCCGCGGTTGATCGGCAGCTCGTGGTGGTTGGGGCCGCCCAGGCGCGCGAGTTGCGCATCGGAATACGCGAACAGCCGGCCCTGCAGCAGCGGGTCGTTGCTGAAGTCGATGCCGGGCACGATGTTGCCGGGGTGGAAGGCGACCTGCTCGGTCTCGGAGAAGTAGTTGTCGGGATTGCGGTTCAGGACCATGCGGCCCACCACCACCACCGGCACGATCTCCTCGGGGATCAGCTTCGTCGGGTCCAGCAGGTCGAAGCCGAGCTTTTCGGCGCGGTCTTCCTCCACGATCTGCAGGCCCAGTTCCCACTCGGGGAATTCGCCGCGCTCGATGGATTCCCACAGGTCGCGCCGATGGAAGTCCGGGTCCTTGCCCGCGATCTTCTGCGCCTCGTCGAGCGCCAGCGCATGCTTGCCGAGCTTGGGCCGCCAGTGGAACTTGACGAAGTGCGACGCGCCGCGGGCGTTGACCAGCCGGTACGTGTGGACGCCGAAACCTTCCATCATCCGCAGGCTGCGCGGCAAGGCGCGGTCCGACATGAGCCACATGAGCATGTGCGAGCACTCGGGCATCAGCGACACGAAGTCCCAGAAGGTGTCGTGCGCGCTGGAAGCCTGGGGCATGCCATGGTGCGGCTCGGGCTTGAGCGCATGCACCAGGTCCGGCATCTTCATCGCGTCCTGGATGAAGAAGACCGGCATGCTGCTGCCCACCAGGTCGTAGTTGCCTTCGCGCGTGTAGAACTTGACGGCGAAGCCACGCACGTCGCGCACGGTGTCGGCCGAGCCGCTGGCGCCGGCCAGGTTGGAAAAGCGCACGAACACCGGGGTGCGGCTGCCGACCTCCTGCAGGAAATCGGCCTTGGTGTATTCCACCAGCGGCCGCGTCAGCTCGAAGTACCCATGCGCACCGGCGCCGCGCGCGTAGACCACGCGCTCGGGGATGCGCTCACGGCCGAAGTGCGACAGCTTTTCGCGCAGCAGGAAGTCCTGCAGCAGCGTCGGCCCCCGCAGCCCCGCCTTGAGCGAGTTGTGGTTGTCGGGCAGCACGACGCCCTGGTTGGAGGTGAGCAGGCTGCTGGCTTCCTGCGTGAAGGATTCGAGCTGCTTCTGGCGGTTGGCGACGGGGTCGCCGGCTTTGGTCTTGCGCGAGCCCTCCGTGCGGGAAGAGGCCATGTATCACTCCTGTGGGGCGCGGACGGGAAAAGAAGGACGAACCGGCGCCGCTGGTGCGCACGGGACACGGGACAGGTGGATCAGCTCAGGTCGAGATCGAACACGGCCTCGAAGGTGCGGACCAGCGCGGCAATCGCGAGCGCACCGACGGCCAGCGCGGCAGCCCACGTCACGAAGGATGTGATCTCCATCCGCTTCTCCCTGTCGTTTCTCTGTTCGGTCCTGCATTGGACCAAGCCTCAGCCGCGGCAACCGTAGCCCTGCAGCGGGCGGGTTTGTGGGGCGAAGCCGCTCCCACCCGTAGGAGCCCGCCGACAGCGGAACGGGCCGTGCGCTGGCCCGCCGTGGACGGCGACAGGCGCGGCAACGTCCTACCGTCGCGCCTCGCGTGCGCGCGCACGATCCGCGCAACAGGAGAGCCGCATGAAGCACATGAAAACCGAAGACCGGCAGGACGATGGCGCCCGTCCTTCGCAGGGCGACACGGTCACCGCCCAGGGCGAAAACCAGTCACCCAAGGCCCGGCAGCCCCACGAGCGCGACGAGTCCGCCGACAGCCAGAAGGCGGAGAACAGCAGCATGCCGCGCGTCGGCGGCCTGGCGCACGACGACGCCGTGGGCGTCCAGCAGGACACCAGCAAGGCCAAGGAACTGGATGCCACCTACCACCGCATGCGGCAGGACGCCGAGCCTGCGCCGGTCGACAAGGTCAACCGCAACCAGCGCAACAACGGGTAAGTTGGGTTGCGCCGAACGGCGCAACCCAACGCTTCACCCTTTCAACTGGCCCCGCATCGCGTCGATGACGCCGCGGTAGTCCGGCTTGCCGAAGATCGCGCTGCCGGCCACGAAGGTGTCCGCACCGGCGGCGGCGACCCGGGCGATGTTGTCCGTCTTGATCCCGCCGTCGACTTCGAGCCGGATGTCGCGGCCGCTCGCGTCGATGCGCTTGCGCGCCTGCTCGATCTTGCGCAGCGCCGAATCGATGAAGCCCTGGCCGCCGAAGCCCGGGTTCACGCTCATGACCAGCACCAGGTCGATGTCGTCGATCACCCAGTCCAGCACGTCCAGCGGGGCCGCCGGATTGAACACGACACCCGCCTTGCAACCCGCCGCCTTGATGGCCTGGACGCTGCGGTGCACATGCGCCGACGCCTCGGGGTGGAAGCTGATGTAGTCGGCGCCCGCCTCCGCGAAGGCCTGGGCGAGCGCGTCCACCGGCTGCACCATCAGGTGCACGTCGATCGGCACCGGCGTGCCGTCGGCCTGCTTCGCGTGCGGCTTCAGGGCCGAGCAGATCATGGGGCCGAAAGTCAGGTTCGGCACGTAGTGGTTGTCCATCACGTCGAAGTGGATCCAGTCCGCGCCGGCAGCGATGACGTTGCGGACCTCTTCGCCGAGCCGCGCGAAGTCGGCCGAGAGGATGGAAGGGGCGATGCGATGCGTGCGCTGGCTCATGCCCGCATTGTCGCAAACGCCCCCGCGAGGCACCGGCGGTTTAGCATGTGGCCCTATGTCCCGTTACGCCTTTGCGGTTGCCGTCACCCCCGAGTACCTCCCGGAGCAGTCCGCGCCGGAGCAGGGGCTCTGGACCTTTGCGTACAGCATCAGGATCAGCAACACCGGCGAGGTGCCGGCGCAGCTGATCTCGCGCCACTGGATCATCGCCAACGAGCTCGGCGAGATCGAGGAGGTCAAGGGGCTTGGCGTGGTCGGCCAGCAGCCGCTGCTCAAGCCGGGCGAGACCTTCGAATACACCAGCGGCTGCCGGCTGCGCACCGCCAGCGGCAGCATGAAGGGCAGCTACTTCTGCGTGGCCGAGGATGGCGAGCGCTTCGAAGTCGAGATCCCCGAATTCGCGCTGGACGGCGGCGGCAAGCGCGTGCTGCACTGAGGGCGCAGGGTGCCGGCCATGGATGAAGTGA
Organism: Ramlibacter sp.; assembly: GCA_036263715.1. Taxonomy (GTDB): domain Bacteria; phylum Pseudomonadota; class Gammaproteobacteria; order Burkholderiales; family Burkholderiaceae_C; genus Ramlibacter. The sequence goes on along the minus strand of DATAGN010000394.1, from coordinate 9,486 downwards.
TGGCCATCTGGTCCGCCTGGCTGAAACCGTCGGCCGGCCTGCCCACGGTGCAGTGGTCACTGCTGCTCGCGCTGGCCGCGGCCGCCGGCCACCTGCTGCAACGCTACAGCGGCCTGCCCAAGGTGGTGGGGTACTCCATGGTCGGCACGCTGGCCGGCCTCGCCGGCTTTTCCGGCGCTGCCTGGCCGCTGCAAGGCGTGGCCCTGTTCCTGCTGGAACTGGGCGTGTCGGTCGTGCTGTTCGAGTCGGGCGGGCGCATCGCGCTGCGCTGGTTCCGCCACAACCCCATGGTGCTGCTGCAAAGCCTGCTGGAATCGGTGCTCACCGCGGTGGCCGTTTACTACGTGTTGCGCTGGCTCGACGTGCGCGCCGGTGTCGCGGAGGGTGTCGCCCTCATCGCGATGGCGGCCTCACCCGCCGTGCTGCGGCAGGTGGTGCTGGACACGCGCGCTGCGGGCCCGGTGACCGAGCGCGCGATGGTGCTGGCCACGCTCAGCACCTTCTACGCCCTGACGCTGGTAAGCGCGCGGGCGGGCACCCTGCAAAGCGACGAGGCCGGCGTGTTCGGCACCATCTACCCGGTGATGGTGGTGCTGGGGATCTCGTTCGTCGTCGGCGCGCTGCTGGCGCTGGCCCTGCGCAGCGCGCTGCGCTTCATGAGCCCGACGAGCGAGAACACCAGCATCCTGCTGATCACGCTGATCGCCGCGGGCACCGCGCTGGCCGCGCACTTCGGCGGCTCCGCACCCTTGGCCGCGCTGATCGGCGGCCTGATGCTCAAGCAACTGCATCCGCGGCCCTGGGCCTGGACGCGCCAGCTGGGCACGGCCGCATCGCTGCTGACCATGCTGATGTTCGTGCTGGTCTCCGTCGTGGCGGCCAAGGCGGACTGGAACTACTCGGTCGTGGGCCTGGTGGCCGCGGTGGTGTTCACGCGCGCGGTGGCCAAGGTCGCCGGCGTGCAGGCCGCCAACTGGGGCAGCGGCACCAGCTGGCGCCAGGCTTTCTGGACCGGCTGCGCGATGTCGCCGATGTCGTCGATCGCGCTGCTGCTGGTCTCCCAGTTCGTCTCGAGCTCGCTGTCGCTGGGGCCGCGCATCGCCAGCATCGCCATGCCGGCGATCCTGATGATGGAAATCCTGGGCGCGATCATCGCCACCTTCGCGGTGATCCAGGCCGGCGAAAGCGCGAAGCCGTGGGAGGCGCAAGGCAGCGCCCCGCTGCCGGGAGAAGCCCGTGGGTGAGCGCATCGAGCCGGGCCTGGTCGCGCCCACCCCGGCCCCGACGGCCGCGCCGGCAACGCCGACGCTGGAAGCTTTCAACCGCTCGGAGCCGCTGTCGCTGGGCGTGGAGCTGGAATTGCAGCTCGTGAACACGCACGACTTCGACCTGGCGCCCTACTCCGACGAGATGCTGCGGCTGCTGGCCAAGATGCCGCTGCCCGGCGCCGTGGTGCCGGAGATGACCTCCAGCATGATCGAGGTCTCCACCGGCGTTTGCCACTCCTGCACCGAGGTGCTGGGCCAGCTCTCGCAGCTGCGCGACGCTCTGGTGCGTTGCGCCGACAAGCTGAACATCGCCTGCGTCGGCGGCGGCACGCACCCTTTCCAGATGTGGCACGAGCAGCGCATCTACGACCGCCCGCGGTTCCGCCAGCTGTCGGAGTTGTACGGCTACCTGTCCAAGCAGTTCACCATCTTCGGCCAGCACGTGCACGTGGGCTGCCCCGATGCAGACAGCGCGCTGCTGATGCTGCATCGCATGTCCCGCTACATCCCGCACTTCATCGCGCTGTCGGCCAGCTCGCCTTTCGTGCAGGGGCAGGACACGCGCTTCGACTCCGCGCGGCTGAATTCGGTGTTCGCCTTCCCGATGTCGGGGCGCGCACCGTTCACCCTGAGCTGGGACGAGTTCGGCCACTTCTTCGCCAAGACCACGCGCACCGGCGTGGTCCAGAGCATGAAGGACTTCTACTGGGACATCCGCCCGAAGCCGGAGTACGGGACCATCGAGATCCGCGTGTTCGACACGCCGCTGACGGTGGAAAAGGCCGCGGCGCTGGCCGGCTTCGTGCAGTCGCTCGCGGGCTGGTTCCTGAAGGACCAGCCGTTCATGCCGCAGGAAGACGACTACATGGTCTACACGTACAACCGCTTCCAGGCCTGCCGCTTCGGGCTGGAGGCGGTGTACGTGGAACCCGCCACGGGCGAGCACCTGCCGTTGCGCGAACACATCCTGCGCACCCTCGACCAGGTGGAGCCGCACGCCCGCGCGCTCGGCGCCGCAGCGGCCACCGACCTGCTGCGGCAGTGCGCCGACCGCGGGGCCAACGACGCCCGCTGGCTGCGCGAGACGCACGCGCGCGAGCGCCTGCTGGCCGAAGCGGTGCGGCAGGCGGCGGAGCGCTTCCGCGGGCGCGTGTAAGCTCCCCGCATGGGCGAGTTCGACCTCATCGCGCGCTACTTCACGCGTCCTGCCACCCGCAGTCCGCTGGGCGTCGGGGACGACTGCGCGCTGCTGCAGCCCGCCGCCGGCATGCAACTGGCGGTGTCCACCGACCTGCTGGTCGAAGGCCGCCACTTCCTGTCCACCGTTGCCCCCGACGCCTTGGGACACAAGGCACTGGCCGTCAACCTGAGCGACCTGGCGGCCTGCGGCGCGCGGCCGCTCGCCTTCACGCTGGCGCTCTCGCTGCCCTCCATCGACGAGAAATGGCTGGCCGCTTTTTCCCAGGGCCTGTTCGCGCTGGCCGATGCGCATGCCTGCGAACTGGTGGGCGGCGACACGACGCGCGGGCCGCTGGCGATCAACATCACGGTCTTCGGCGAAGTGCCTGCGGGGCAGGCCTTGCTGCGCTCCGGCGCCCGCGCCGGCGACGACCTCTGGGTGAGCGGCACGCTCGGTGACGCGCGGCTCGCCCTCGAAGTCTTTCGCGGCACCGTGTCGCTGCCGCAGGCGGCGTTCGAAGCGGCGCGGCTGCGGCTGGAACGGCCGACGCCGCGCATTGCCCTCGGGCTTGCGCTGCGGGGCATCGCCACATCGGCCATCGACATCAGCGACGGCCTGCTGGGCGACCTGCGCCACGTGCTGGAGCGGTCCGGCGTCGGCGCGCACGTCTTTGCCGATGCGCCCCCGCTGCTGCTTGCCTGCATGGAACACAAGCCGGACCTGCCTTCGGCGCGCGTCGAGGAACTGGTCTTCGCCGGCGGCGACGATTACGAGCTCGCCTTCACGGCGCCCCCTTCGCAGCGCACGCAGGTCGAGGCGGCAGGCCGCGAAGCGGACACGCGCATCACGCGGATCGGCACCATCGAGGCGCGGCCCGGACTGCACATCGTGGATGCCCAGGGCCAGCGGCTGCAGCGCAGCTTCCCCGGCTTCGACCACTTCGGCGCATGAAGGCCTGCTTGCTCCTGCTCATGCTGCTGGCGCCGGCCGCGGGGGCCGCCAGCTTCCGCGGCGTGGTCAGCCATGTCACCGACGGGGACACGCTGTGGGTGAAGCCCGCCGAGGGCGGTGACGCGGTGCAGATCCGCCTGCTGCACCTGGACGCACCGGAGGGCTGCCAGTCCTATGGCGCGGAGGCCAAGCAGGCGCTGCGCACGCGCGTGCTGCACCAGAGCGTGCGCGTGCGCACCGACGGGGTCGACGACTACGGCCGGCAGCTCGCGCGCGTGGAACACAGGCGCGAGGACGTCGGCGCCTGGATGGTCCGCTCCGGCCACGCCTGGTCACCGGGCTTTCACGGCAGGCCCGGCGTCTACGACAAGCAGCAGGCGCAGGCACGCAGCGAGCGGCGCGGGCTGTGGTCGCTGCCCGGCGCGCTGGAGCCACGCAGTTTTCGCAAGCGCTTCGGCCGCTGCCAGTAGCCATGGACGCACCGCCTCTCGCCGCGTTGCCGCGCCGTCCGACGGCCGCCTTCATGCTGTCGCATCCGGCGCATGCCATCGCACTGGGCTTCGGCTCGGGGCTGGCGCCCATCGCACCCGGCACGCTGGGCACCCTGTGGGCGTGGATCGCCTTCGCCGTGCTGCAGCTGTGGCTCTCGCCCTGGCAGATGGGCCAGTTGATCCTGCTGTCGCTGCCCCTCGGTTGGTGGGCCTGCACGGTGACGGCGCGCAACATGGGCGTGGCCGATCCCGCCGCGATCGTCTGGGACGAGATCGTCTGCTTCTGGATCATCCTGTGGTTGATGGCGCCGGCGAGCTGGGGCGCGCAGTTCGGCGCCTTCGTGGTGTTCCGGCTGTTCGACGCCCTGAAGCCAGGCCCCATCGGATGGGCCGACCGCACGTTCAAGGGCTACGGCTGGCGCGGCGGCTTCGGCATCCTGGCCGACGACCTGGTCGCGGCCTTCTGCACCCTGGTGGTGCTGGCACTGTGGAGGCACTGGACGTGAACGCAAGGCCGATCCAGGAACTGTGCGCGCGCCTCGCGCAGGCGCTGGTGGAACGCGGGTGGATGCTGGCGACGGCGGAGAGCTGCACCGGCGGGATGATCGCCGCCGCCTGCACCGACTTGAGCGGTTCCAGCGCCTGGTTCGAGCGCGGCTTCATCACCTACTCGAACGAGGCGAAGATCGAACTGCTCGGAGTCGATGCCGCCGCGATCGCGCAGCACGGTGCGGTGAGCGAGGTGGTCGCCCGCGCCATGGCCTTCGGAGCCGTGCGCCGGTCGCGCGCGCAGGTCGGCGTTGCGGTGACGGGGGTGGCGGGACCGACCGGGGGCAGCCCGCAGAAGCCGGTGGGGACCGTGTGGTTCGGCTTCCAGGTGGACGGCCGGCTGAGCAGCGAGACGCTGCGGTTCGAAGGGGATCGGGCCGAGGTGAGGGCGGCGACGGTGCGGCATGCCCTCGAGAGGCTGCTGGCGCTCCTTTGACCGCGCGGGGTGGGCTGCGCGCGCAACCCGCCTACAAGTCAGGCCCGCATTCGTAGGTTGGGTTGCCGCAGGCACCCCAACAATCACTCGCTATGCATCACCCGGCGCCGCTTGCGGCGGCTCACCAGCCGCGGCAGCAGGAAGCTGCGCCGCAGGCCGTCGGCGGCCGACGCGGCGGTGGATTTCATGTCATGGCCGAGGCTCGCCAGTTCCTGGTCGAGCTCCTCGATGCGCTCGCTCCAACGGCCCGTCTGCATCTGGTCCATCGCGAGGACCATGCGCAACGCGAGCAGGTTGCGCACCAGGCGCTCGTTGCGGTCATCGGGATGGGTGTGGTCGGTCACGTTGTCGTTCTCTTCTGGGACATAGCATCACATGCCAGCAAGGCGACATGTCGGAACAGAACGTTTCGGGCATTGGCATGCACCTACCGCGTGCGTAGTACTCAGGCTTGCAGCTGGCCGGTCCGGCCGCTGCCCCGGCAGTGGACGCAGGAGAGATAGAGCAGGCCGGGCGCGGGATCGAGCGCCGGCTCGTAGCGGAACCAGCCGCCCGAGCCCTGGCACTCGTTGCACGCCGGCACGTTGCGCAGGGCCGCGGCGGCGGCGAGTTGGGCTTCGGCGGACGCCGGAAGGACTTCGGACAGACTGCTGGTGGACATGATGGCCCCCGTTTGGAGATGCCCACAAACTAGTCGTCCGCCGGCGCTGCAGCGTCGGCCCCAAGGTCTGCTGCGAGTAGGAGAGCAGCGATACCGTTCGTTACTTCACGAGGCGGGCTGTTGCCACGACGCTGAGCTTCTCCAGGCGCTTGCGCATGCGCAGCACCTCGCGATCCTTGCTCAGCAGCGTGCAACGATGAGCCACGGCGAGGTCGATGAACTTCTGGTCGTCCGGGTCGCCACAGGTGACGGGCGCCTTGTCCGCGGGCTCGACCAGTTGCGCGTGGCGGTCGAAGTCGGCCAGCACGGCCTGCGGGCCGCCGCGCTGCTGCGCTACGCGCGGGGCGATCTTCGGATAAGCCAGCACGCGGGAGAGCTCCTCGCGCATCGGCGGGGTGGCGAGCCAGTGCAGTTCACCGGATCGCAGCCCTTCCTGCAGGGGCAGCACCTGTTCATCGGCGAAGACGAACAGGTCCAGCACGATGTTGGTGTCAAGGACCAGCTGCATCGTCGCGGGGCGCGCGCGCCGAGCCCGCGACCATGTCGAAGCGGAACAGGCGGCATTCGATGGGACCGTTCCACATCGGCACCCGGCGGGATTCCTTCAGCCGCATCTTGGAGGGCAGCTTCGGGTCGGGCACCAGCACCCACGCCGTCCAGCCGGCGTAATTGCGCTTCCAGTGCGCCGCCAGCTGGGTGAAGAAGTCGCCACCGTCCTCGGTCCGGGCCGTTTCGCGGCCGCCCCGCCCACGCCCGGCGACACCGGCGACTTCGATGCGCTCGCCGTACGGGGGATTGAGCAGCAGGACGCCGGGGGCGTCGGCCGGCGGCACGCGCTGCAAGGCATCGCCGCCGCGCAGCTGCACCGCGTGCGCGACGCCGGCGCGTTCGGCGTTGCGCTGCGCAAAGTCGACCATGCGGAAGGCCACGTCGCTGCCGAACACCGGCGCGGCCGGCTCCCGGTGCGCCGCCTGCGCCTCGGCCTTGATGGCTTGCCAGTCGCCGGCGGTGTGCGGCTTCAGGCGCTCGAAGCCGAAGCGGCGCAGCAGGCCCGGTGCGATGTTGCAGGCGACCTGCGCCGCCTCGATGGCGATGGTGCCGCTGCCGCAGCAAGGGTCGTAGAGCGGCACCGTGCCGTCCCAGCCGCTGGCGACGATCATGGCCGCGGCCAGCGTTTCCTTCAGCGGCGCCTCGCCCTTGTCCTCGCGCCAGCCCCGCTTGAACAGGGGCTCGCCGGACGTGTCGATGTAGAGCGTGAGCGCCTCGGCGGAGAGGTGCGCGAAGATCCGCGCCACCGGCCGCTGCGTGTCCACGTCGGGCCGCACGCCGCCGCGCTCGCGGAAGCGGTCGGCCACCGCGTCCTTGATGCGCAGCGCCGCGAAATTCAGGCTCTTCAGCGGCGACTGGTGGGCGGTGATCTCGATCTTGAAACTGTCGCGCGGCGTGAACCACTGCTCCCACGGCACCGCGGATGCGGCCCCGTACAGGTCCTGCTCCTCGCGATAAGGCGTGTGCGACAGCTGCACCAGCACGCGCTGCGCGAGGCGGCTGTGCAGGTTGAGCTTCATCACGTCGGTCCAGGTGGCGGTCAGCTGCACGCCACCGCGGGCGGTGCGCAGCTCGCGCGCGGCGCCGCAGATGCGGGCCACCTCGTCGTGCAGGTACGTTTCGACGCCGCCCGCGCAGGGCAGGAAAAGGGGAAGGTCTCTCACAGTTCCTTGCGCAGGTTGGCCGGCGCGATTCGCAGCGCCTCGCGGTACTTGGCCACCGTGCGGCGCGCGCACTCGATCCCCTGCTCCTTGAGCATCTCGGAGATCTGGCTGTCCGACAGCGGCTTCTTGGTGCTCTCGGCAGCGACGAACTGCTTGATCAGCGCGCGCACGGCGGTGCTCGACGCGTTGCCCCCGGTCTCGGTGCCGAGCGCGGAGCCGAAGAAATACTTCAGCTCAAAGGTGCCGTACGGCGTGGACATGTACTTGGCCGTGGTCACGCGCGAGATGGTGGACTCGTGCAGGCCGAGTTCGTCGGCGATCTCGCGCAGCACCAGCGGCCGCATCGCAAGCTCGCCATGGATGAAGAAATTGCGCTGGCGCTCCACGATCGCGGTCGACACGCGCAGGATGGTGTCGAAGCGCTGCTGGATGTTCTTGATGAACCAGCGCGCCTCCTGCAGCCGCTGCTGCAACGCCTGGTGGCCCTCGCCGCGATGCGCCTTGAGCGCGCCGGCATACACGTCGTGCACGCGCAGGCGCGGCATCACGTCCGGATTGAGCTGCACGCGGAAGTTGGCGCGCGGGCCCCGCCCCACCTGCGTGACGAGCACGTCGGGGATGACGATGTTGCGCTCGACGTCGACGAAGCGGCGGCCCGGCTTGGGCTCCAGCCGCGTGATCAGCGTGATGGCCGACTTCACCTTGGGCTCGCCCTCGCCGCACAGCTGCGACAGCCGCTTGACGTCGCGCTTGGCCAGCAGGTCGATCGGCTGCTGGCACACCTTGATCGCGGTGGCACACGCTTCGTCGCCGGGTGCGTCCTGCATCATCGAGCGCAGCTGCAGCATCAGGCATTCGGCCAGGTTGCGCGCGCCCACGCCCGGCGGGTCCAGGCTTTGCAGCAGGCGCAGGGCCACGGTGAAACGATGCTGCAGTTCCTCCTGCTGTTCCAGGTCGTCGGGCGCCAGCCCTTCGGCCAGTGCCTGCAGCGTGTCTTCGAGGTAGCCGTCGTCGTTGACCGATTCGATCAGGTAGCGCAGCGCCGCCCGGTCCTCCTGCGACAGGCGCAGCGACAGCGCCTGCCGATGGAGCCAGGACTGCAGGGACTCGTTGCCACGCGCGAGGTCCGTCGCTTCGACTTCGTCGTCCTCGCCCAGCGTGTTCTTGCGTGCGGCCGGCGCGTCGCCGCCCCACTCGCCGTCGTCGGGCACGGTTTCGGTGGTGCCGTCGCCGTCCCAGTTGGCGTCGTTGTCCTCGCCGTAGTCCGCCGGCTCGTCGGCTGCGGTGCTCGCAGCGGTGTCCGTCGCCGCGGGTGGCGCCTCATAAGGCGCCTCCGCCTCGTCGTTCGCCCGCGCATCGCTGGCGGCGACGCCGAACTCGTCGCCGAGGTCCTCGACCTGCACTTCGAGGAAGGGGTTGTCGTCCAGCATCTGCTGGATTTCCTGGGAGAGCTCCAGGGTGGAGAGCTGCAGCAGCCGGATCGACTGCTGCAACTGCGGCGTCAGCGCAAGATGCTGGGAAACGCGGAGAGATAAACCCTGCTTCATACAGACAGCAGTTGCGGCGTCACATGCGGAAGTGCTCGCCGAGGTAGACCCGGCGCACATCGGCGTTGTTGACGATCTCGGCCGGCGTGCCCTGCGCAAGCACGCTGCCCTCGCTGATGATGTACGCGTGGTCGCAGATGCCCAGCGTCTCGCGCACGTTGTGGTCGGTGATCAGCACGCCGATGCCGCGCGACTTGAGGAAGCCGATGATCCGCTGGATCTCGATCACGGCGATCGGGTCGATGCCGGCAAACGGTTCGTCGAGCAGGATGAAGCGCGGCTGCGTGGCCAGCGCACGGGCGATCTCCACGCGGCGGCGCTCGCCGCCCGACAGCGCCAGGGCCGGCGAATCGCGCAGGTGGTCGACGCGCAGGTCCTGCAGCAGCCCGGTCAGGCGCCGCTCGATTTCCGGCCGCGACAGCGGCTTGCCGTCCGGATCGCGCTGCAACTCCAGCACCGCGCGCACGTTGTCTTCCACGTTGAGCTTGCGGAAGATCGAAGCTTCCTGCGGCAGGTACGACAGGCCCAGGCGCGAACGGCGGTGGATCGGCATGTGCTCCACCGGATTGCCGTCGATGGAGATCTCGCCGCCGTCGGCCCGCACCAGGCCCACGATCATGTAGAACGAGGTCGTCTTGCCGGCGCCGTTCGGCCCCAGCAGGCCCACCACTTCGCCCTTGTCGACCGCCAG
>DATAGN010000393.1:0-1536 GCA_036263715.1 Ramlibacter sp. | reverse complement strand
TAGCGATGCAGCCACTCGACGCCGTGGCGCGGCGTCCGCGCGGTGTCCTGCGGGCGCGGCACGTCCGGCATCTTCGCTTCGTGGCCGGACCAGGTCTCGCGGCGGACCGCGGTGAAGACCGTCGCCGTGACGACGACCTGGTCCTCCTGCAGCATCTCGACGACCCAGTGCTGCGTGGAACGGTTGGTGCGCGCCGCGCGCGGGCGGACGAGAAAGGGGCCGTCGGCCAGCGCCGCGGCGAAGTTGATGGTGAGCGACACGGGGTCGCCCAGGCGATCCGGGTGTTGCAGCACGGCGTGGAGGCATTGCGCCGCCGTGATGCCGCCGTAAGGGCCGATCATGTTGGCGTAGGCAGGGCTGGTCTTGCCCGCGAACGCGCCGTCGCTGGCCTGCAGCGCGATCGCGCTGTCGAACGGATGCGAACTCATGCTGCGGTCGCCGGGGCGGCGAAGCCGCGCAACCAGTCGGCCATGCGCGGCCAGAGCTTGCCTTCCTGTTCGCTGCGGAAGGGACCGAAGTGCCCGATGCGGCGCACCGAGAGTTCGGCCGGCGCGATGCGTTCGAGCTGGTGCGGCGCGTTCTCGTACAGCGACACCAGGCTGCGGGTGCCTTCGAGGGTCATGAGTTCGTCGTCGGCGATGGACAGCGCCAGCACCGGAAAGCGCGCCCGCGCGTAAGCCTGCCGGGCGATCTCGCCTTCGGCGCCGACGCTGTAGCGCGGGTTCAGGCACCACTTGCGCCACTGCATCACCACGCCGGCCGGCAGGTCACCCACCTTGCGCAGCCGCTTGCCCGGAAAGTACCCGCACAGGCGCGTGGCGAGCGGCACCAGCAGGAACCAGAAGTACGGGACGATGCGCTTGAGTTGCGGCGCGTTCTCGCGCCAGTAGCCGCTGCCCGCCGCGATGCTGAGGAGCGCGCTGACCTTTTCCTGGTTGGAGAGCAGTCCCGGCAACTGCGCGCCGAGGCTGTGCCCGAGCAGGTACAGCGGCGCGCCGGGCAGCGCCGCGTGCGCGTGGTCGATGGCGGCCTCGTAGTCGCGCGTCCAGTCGAAGAGATCGGCCTTGAAGCCGCGCAGGCTGGCGGGCGCGGAGTCGCCGCTGCCGCGGTAGTCGAAGCTGGTGACGCGCCACCCTTGCGCGGCGAGCCACTCGGCGAACGGCCGGTAGTACTCCTGCCGCACGCCCATGGCGCCGCCGATGACGACGTTGCCTTCGAGCAGGCCTTGGGGTTCGTAGACGCGGGCGGCGATGGCCGTGCCGTCGCTCGCGTGCAGGGTCACGCGCTGCATGCGCTCAGACGCGTTCGAAGATGCCGGCGGCGCCCTGGCCCATGCCGACGCACATCGTGACCATGCCGTACTTCAGCTTGTTGCGCTTCAGGGCATGCACCACGGTCGCGGAGCGGATCGCGCCGGTCGCGCCCAGCGGATGGCCCAGGGCGATCGCGCCGCCGATGGGGTTGATCTTGGCCGGGTCGAGCCCGAGTTCCCGCACGACGGCCAGCGACTGCGCGGCGAACGCTTCGTTCAGCTCG
>DATAGN010000392.1:0-1949 GCA_036263715.1 Ramlibacter sp. | reverse complement strand
CAGCGCTTCCCGACGCCGTTCCGGGATGCGGTGGTGCGCCGCAGCCGCGAGATCAACCTCGACCCCGCGTATGTCTACGGCCTGATCCGGCAGGAAAGCCGCTTTGTCACGGATGCGCGCTCGCACGTCGGCGCCTCGGGGCTGATGCAGGTGATGCCGGCCACGGCCCGCTGGACCGCCAACAAGATCGGCATGCGCGGCTTCACCGTCGACCAGCTGAACGAGCGCGACACCAACATCGCCATCGGAACCGGTTACCTCAAGCTGGTGCTGGACGACTTCGCCGGCTCCATGCCGATGGCTGCCGCGGCTTACAACGCGGGTCCCAGCCGGCCGCGCAACTGGCGCAACGGCCCGGTGATGGAAGGCGCCGCCTGGGCGGAGAACGTGCCGTTCACCGAAACGCGCGACTACGTCAAGAAGGTGCTGGCCAACACGACCTTCTATGCGGCCATGCTCACGGGGCAGCCGCAGTCGCTGAAGGCCCGCCTCGGGCTGATCGGCCCGCGCGATTCGACACAGCCCACCCCCAACACCGAGCTTCCCTGATAGATTTTCCGGATGGGTACGTGGGACACCATCCAGCACACCATCGCCGCGGAATTCTCGGATCTTGGCAGCGCCCAGGAGGTGACGCAGCTCGTTCTGCGCCTGCTGGTGGCGGCGTTCCTGGGGGGCTGCCTCGGGCTGGAACGTGAACTCCACGGCAAGCCCGCGGGCATCCGCACGCACATGCTGGTGGGCGCGAGTTCGGCGCTGATCGTCGTCGTGCCCCTGCAAATGGGTTTCGACGGCGAGGCGCTCAGCCGGGTGCTGCAGGGACTGCTCGCCGGCATCGGGTTCCTCTGCGCGGGCGCCATCCTGAAGCTGGAACGCGAGGAACAGGTGCACGGCCTGACGACGGCCGCGAGCGTCTGGATGACCTCCGCGATCGGTATCGCAGCGGGCCTGGGGCGTGAATCCACCGCGGGCCTCGCCACGCTCATGGTCCTGGGCATCCTGTGGCTCGAGGGGCCGCTGACCCGCATCGGGCTGAGGAAGTCGCAGGACCGCGAGAGCTGAGCATCAATCCCGCGGGTTTTTGGCATCAATCCGACGGCGACCGCCCGCTAGCATCACGCGCATCCCAACGGAGGCGCCATGCTCACGCTCGTCATCGGCAACAAGAACTATTCGTCCTGGTCCATGCGCCCCTGGGTGCTCCTGAAGCAGGCGGGCATCCCGTTCCAGGAGCGCAAGATCCGCTTCGAAGTGTTCGAGGGCGACTCGGACTTCAAGCGCGAGGTGTTGAAGGTCAATCCCGCGGGGCGCGTGCCCGTGCTGCTGGACGACGGCTTCGCCGTCTGGGAGACGCTTGCGATCGCCGAATACGTGGCCGAGAAATTCCCGGAGCGCCAGCTCTGGCCGCGCGACGTGCGTGCGCGGGCCCGGGCTCGCAGCGTGTGCTCCGAGATGCACGCGGGCTTCAGCGCGCTGCGCACCCACTGCCCCATGAACATCGAGGCCTCGCTGCCGCAAGCCGGCGCGCTGATCTGGCGCGACCAGCCCAAGGTGCGCCAGGACGTGCAGCGGATCGTGGCGATGTGGACCGAGCTGCTGGAGCAGCACAAGGGCGGCATGCTGTTCGGCGAGTTCAGCATCGCCGACGCGTATTTCGCGCCGGTGTGCACGCGCTTGCGCACCTACGCGCTGCCGGTGCCCGGGATCGTCGCCGATTACGTGCAACGCGTGCACGCGCTGCCCGGCGTGCAGGCCTGGGTCGAGGAGGCCCGCGCCGAGAAGGACTTCCTGGACTTCGAGGAACCGTACCGGATGTCGCGGGACTAGCCAGTCGCTACACTGCGCCGATGCGAACCTTCCGCGTCGGCGGTGCAGTCCGTGATGCGCTCCTGGGCCTGCCGGTCCACGACGAAGACTGGGTCGTCGTCGGCGCCACGCCCGAACAGATG
>DATAGN010000391.1:0-5554 GCA_036263715.1 Ramlibacter sp. | reverse complement strand
CGATCGTGCGGATGTCGTACTCGATGTTGCCCAGGTTCTCCGGCAGCACGCGCTGGCCGTAGTAGTCCTTCTGGATGACGTAGGGGAAGAACTGGCCCACCGAGAAATCCTTCGCGACCGAGGCGAAGAAGTTCGGCTTGTCCGCCGTGTAGTACACGACGCGCTGGTAGGTGGTGGTGAACAGTTGCGGCGCGGTGCGGGCCGTGATCGCCGACGTGTGGTAGTGCGGCGCTTCCCAGGCCACCGGGTTGAGGCCCAGCGCCTTCATGTCGGTCAGGCCCTGCTGCATGCGGCCGTAGGCCCAGGCGGCGGAGTCTTCCGGCACCGGCGCGTTGTCGACGATGTTCCAGAACTCGTAGTCGTCGCCGCTCACGCCGGTGTGCGGGTTGCGCATCTTGCCGTACTGGTGGGTGAAGCCGTGCATCACCATCTCGCCGCCCTTGCTGCGGGCGTACTGCAGGGCGCTCACCAGGTTCTTGGCCTGCGACAGCGGCACTTCCTGCGGCTTGCCGCCGTTGTACAGGCCCAGGGCGTCGACGTAGCGCGGGATCACGGCCACCGAGAACGGCACGTTCTTGCTGTGCATGTAGTCGGACAGCTTCTTCATCGCGTCGACGGACACCATCGCGCCGACGTCTTCCAGCCGCACGAGCGCCTTGTGCTCCTCGGCGTGGTTGATGCCGAGCATGTCGTGCAGCAGGTCGGTGAACACCAGGTAGCGGTCACGCGGGCCGATGAAGCTGAAGGGGATGTCGGCCACGTACCAGAAGTTGCCCGAACGCAGGATGTAGGGGATGGACTCGCCGGTGCGCGGATTCACCACCGGCACCACCTGGGAAGCCTTGGCGGGGTCGGCGATCGTGGTCCAGCCCATGTCCGGGTCGGCGTTGATCTGGTTCTTGCCGGAGTCGTACTGGTAGTACTTGGTGAAGTCCAGGCCCTTGTACTTGACGGTGCTGAAGAAGCCCGGGTTGGGGTTGGACGAGCTCGGAGCCGCGTCCATGCCCTTGAGGCCGTTCATGGTGATGCCGCGGGTGGCGGTGAAGTTGTACGCCGGGTTCCACGCGAGCTGCCACAGGTTGTACTTGAACCAGACCAGCGTCTTGGTCGTCGTCGCGGCGTCGGCCAGGAAGACGGCGGGCAGCGGGTGGTCGAAGAAGGCACCGAGGTAGAAGGTCGCGGCGTAGTTGTTCATCGCGCCGGACGTGTACTGGTGCACGGGCACGAGGTCGACCTGGGCGTTGAAGTGGCCGAGCAGGTTGCGCAGCATGATGGTGTAAGCCATGCCGAGCTTGTCCCACTGCGTGCCGTTCGGGTTGTCGTACAGCGCCAGCACCTTGGGCGGCGCGGCGACGGGCGTCGTCGTGCCGGGAGTGCTGCCCGTGCCGGTGTTGACGGAGCCACCGCGCAGGACCTGCTGCACCTGCGTGGCGAGCGCCTGCAGCTGGCTGCGGTCGACGGTCGCCGGCAGGCTGTTGAGCAGCTGCTGCAGGCGGGCGCGCTGGTCCGCGTCCTTGACCTGGTTGACCAGGGTCTGGAGCTGCGCCTTGTTGACCTGGATGGTCTGGGCCTGCAGCGCGGGCGCCGTCGCCAGCACGAGGCAGGTGGCGGCGGCGAGGAGGAATCGGCGGAGGAAATTCATGGCGTGCTTTCGTTACTTCTTGTCATTGCCGTAGAACCAGGAGCTCGCACCCCGATCGGTCTTCTCGCGCGCCGGGCCGGTGCCCGCGCCGCCATGGGAATGGCCATGGCCCGCGTGGCTGTTGCCCGCGGCGGGTGCACTGCCCGCGGCCCCCATGCCGGCCCCGGCCGGGCGCGCGCCCTGCCCTGCGCCGGTGGACACCGGCTGCACGCTGTCGTCCTTCGTGTAGTCGTGGTGGTGGTGCGCCTTGTGGTGGTGGGCACGCACCGCGCGCTTGCGCTCCGGCTCGGACATGCCGGGCTCGGGCCGCGCCATCGCGGACCCGATGGGCAGCGGCGGAGGGGTGACGGTCTGCGCCTGGGCGGCGGCGGCCACGAGGGCCGCGGCAGCGAGTGCGAGCCGTGAACTGCGGGACTTCATGGACTCTCTCCTCCTTGTCAGGCCGCGACGGCGGCCTGTTGCGTGGGAATGGCCAGGCGCGCGAGCACGGCCTGGGTGATGCGTTCGGATGACTTGCCGTCGCCAAAGGGGTTGGAAACCTTGCGCATTTCCTCGGCGGCGGCGGGATCGGTGAGCAGGCGCTCGGCTTCGCGCACGATCGCCTCGCGCTTCGGGCCGACGATGCGGGCGCAGCCGGCCTCGACCGCCTCGGGCCGCTCGGTCTCGTGGCGCAGCACCAGCGTGGGCACGCCGAAGGTGGGCGCTTCTTCCTGCAGGCCGCCGGAATCGGTGAGCAGCAGCTGCGCGCCCACCAGCGCCTGCTGCATGCCGAGGTAATCCAGCGGGGCGACCAGCTTGATGTTGTCCAGGCCGTCCAGGATCTCGTGGGCCGGACGCTGCACCACCGGGTTCAGGTGCACCGGGAACAGCACGCGCAGCTCGGGATGGTTGCGCGCCAGGTCGGCGACGGCATGGAAGGTCTGCTCCATCTCCTCGCCCCAGTTCTCGCGGCGGTGGGCCGTCACGAGGATGTGGCCCTTGGACGGGTCCGCCTCGCGGCGGATGCCGTGCTTTTCGCAGATCCACTGCTGCGCATCGACCACGGTGTTGCCGGTCAGCTGGATCTTCTCGGGCTCGATGCCTTCCTTGAGCAGCGCGGCGCGCGCGCGCTCGGTGGGCGCCCAGTGCATGTTGGTGATGCGGCTGATCATCTGGCGCAGGCCTTCCTCGGGGAAGGGACGCTCCAGGTTGTAGGTGCGCAGGCCCGCTTCGACGTGGCCGATGGGCACGCGGCGGTAGAACGCGGCCAGCGCGCCCAGGAACGCGCTTTCGGTGTCGCCCTGCACGATGCACAGGTCCCAGCGCTGCTTGGCCAGCAGCGCGTCGAGCTGCGCGCGGCAGCCGACGCTGAATTCCTCGAGCGACGCGCCGGTGCGCGCCAGCTGCACGTCCGGCTCGATGCCGAAGCAGCGCAGCATGTCGGCGGCCATGTCGCCGTGCTGCCCCGTGTGCACCCACAGCACACAGAGTTCTTCCCGCGCGCGCAGCGCGTGATACACCGGCGCGAGCTTGATGATCTCGGGCCGGGTCCCACTCACGATGCCGACGATGCGCTTGTCCAAAATACTGCTCCCCTGTCCGTGCCGGTCCTACCCGGCTGTAACCGACGTGACGCCCCGGAGGGCGCCTGCTGAACGTCTGCTTACATGTACGTTGCTGCTTCTTCTCCCGCTGTTTCCCTGCGCGGCGATTGACTGAGCCGCTTCTTTTCAAGGGCGCCGGGAGGGCGCGCGTGTTTCAACGTGTATGTTTCAAACTCGAACGGGATGTTGGGTTTGTAAGGTCAGCGGCTTCGACAGTGCCGCCCGCATCTGGGGGTAGGACGGTGCCTACTGCAGAGTGAAGCGAAAATACCTATGCGCCAGCGAAAAGGCCGCTGCGAATCGCTTCGCAGCGGCCTGGTTGCAGGGGAGCGGGTGCCTCAGGCGTTCACGTCGGCGGGCGTGCTGCGCAGAAGCGAGGTGAAGGTGCAGGCGATCGCCGTGACCGCCCAGAAGGCAAAGAACGCGACGGTGTAGACGGCCTGGCGCGACCAGGGCGGCGCGGCGCCGGCGCCTTGCAGTTCCAGCGGATCGACGAAGGCGAAGACCAGCAGTTCCAGCGCGCAGGCCGCCAGGAACGCCGGCCAGACGATCCACATCAGTCGCGCGGCCATGACTTCAGCGCGCCGGCGTGGCGGCGTGGTTGCGGCCCTGGACGGCCGGCAGGTGCGCCCGCGCATCGCGCTCGGCCAGGGTCTTGTTGATCTCCATGCCCCGGCGGTAGTAGTCCACCTCGATCACGGGGTCCGGCGACTTCACCGCGATCACGATGGTCGCGATGCCGGCCACCACGACCGTGGCGGGTCCGGCGATGATCAGCCAGACGTGGCCATACTTCCACCACGGGCCGGAGCTCGTCTTCAGCGTCTTGTCATTCGTCATTTGGTCATCTCCTGGTCAGCGGGGCACGAGGAACACGGATTTCTCGCGCACGTGGGCGTCTCCGCCCACCGTGGCGACGTCGAACTGGATCGGGTGCGAGCCGGCGGCGGCCGAGCCGTAGGGCAGCTGCAGGCGCACCGGCACCCAGCGCGACTCGGCAGGGCCTACTTCGACTTCGCGATCGGAGGCGATCGAGAGGCCGTCGAGGCCTTCGGCCGTGATGCGGTAGCGCTGCGCCTGCTCGGTGGCGTTCATCACCTGCAGCCGGTAGACGTTCTCCAGCTTGCCGCCGGGCACGATGCGCGCCAGGGCCGCGCGGTCGCGCACCACGTCCACCTTCAGCGGCGTGCGCATGGCGAGGCTCACCATCAGCGCCAGGACCAGGCCAGCGAGCACGGCGGCATACACCAGCACGCGCGGGCGCAGCAGGCGCTGCACGATCTGCGCGCGGCCGCCGCCGGTTTCCAGCGCGTTCTGCGTGGTGAAGCGGATCAGGCCGTGCGGATAGTTCATCTTGTCCATCACGCCGTCGCAGGCGTCCACGCAGGCGGCGCAGCCGATGCATTCGTACTGCAGCCCCTGGCGGATGTCGATGCCGGTGGGGCACACCTGCACGCACAAGTTGCAGTCGATGCAGCTGCCCAGGCCCAGCGCGGCGAAGTCGTCCTTGCGGCCGCGGGTGCCGCGGGGCTCGCCGCGGGCGGCGTCGTAGCTCACGATCAGGGTGTCGCGGTCGAACATGGCGCTCTGGAAGCGCGCGTACGGGCACATGTACTTGCACACCTGCTCGCGCATGAAGCCGGCGTTGCCGTAGGTGGCGAAGGCGTAGAAGAACACCCAGAACACTTCCCAGGAGCCCATGCGGGTCTGCAGGAATTCGAGCCCGAGCTCGGTGACGGGCGTGAAGTAGCCGACGAAGGTGAAGCCGGTCCACATCGCCACCATGCCCCACAGCAGGTGCTTGAACCACTTCTTGACCAGCTTTTCCGTGGAGAAGCGGGCGGCGTCGAGCTTCATGCGCTGCGGCCGGTCGCCTTCGACCTTGCGTTCGATCCACAGGAACATCTCGGTGTAGACCGTCTGCGGGCAGGCGAAGCCGCACCAGAGGCGGCCGGCCACGGCGGTGAAGAGGAACAGCGACAGTGCGCTGACCACCAGCAGGCCGGTGAGGTAGATGAAGTCCTGCGGGTACAGGACGTAGCCGAAGATGTAGAAGCGGCGCGCGGCGAGGTCGAACAGCACCGCCTGGCGCTCGCCCCACTGGAGCCAGGGCAGGCCGTAGAACACGAGCTGCGTGAGCCAGACGAAGGCCCAGCGCCATTGCGCGAAGACCCCCGTCACCTTGCGCGGGTAGACCTTCTTCTCGGAGACGTAGAGCCCCTCGCCGCCGCTGTCGGGCGTGCTCGGCACGGGCGTGATCGGGATGACTTTCATGCCAGCCGATGATCCGCGCGGACGGGGGGTCGGCACTTGACATTGATCAGACGCA
>DATAGN010000390.1:0-13785 GCA_036263715.1 Ramlibacter sp. | reverse complement strand
GTAGGGGCTGTCGATCGCCACGGCCACGAAGAAGGGCGTGCGCAGCAGGATGCCCACGGGGTGGAAGTCCTTCTCCACGTCGTAGGGCAGCTTGGCGAAGGTGTTCGGGTGCGTGGTGGCGTGGTTGCTGTCGATCATCAGCAGCGCATGCTGGTCGGCCGGCGCGGCCTTGAACGCGGAGATCGCGATGAAGCCGTTGCCGCCGGGGCGGTTGTCGATCACGACCGGCTGGCTCCACTTGCGACCGAGCTGTTCGGCCACCACGCGCAGCGCGGCATCGGGCCCGCTGCCGGCTGGAAAGGGCGTGAACACGCGCACGGGGCGGTTGGGGAAGGCCTGGGCGCCGGCGTTCACGCCGGCGAGGGCGAAACCGGTGGCCGCAAGGCCCTTCAGGGCGTCACGTCGTGACAGCGTCATCTTCTTGTCTCCTGGGTTCTGGGCGGGCGAGCTGCCCCCGCAGCGACTCTAGGGCAGCGGCTGCCATCTGGAAAATGAAATAGTAGGATTCGTGTCATGCCCAAGACGCATGGCAAGGACGCGCACCGCTCCCGCCCGCTGAGCCACCAGGTCGACCTGAACCTGCTGGAGCTGTTCGAGACGGTCTACCGCACCCGCAACCTCACGGCGGCCGGTGCGCGCCTGGGGCTGTCGCAGCCGGCGGTCAGCCGCGGCCTGGGCCGGCTGCGCGAAGCCTATGGCGACGCCCTCTTCGTGCGGCAGCAGCGCGGCGTGTCGCCGACGCCGCTGGCCGACGCGCTGATCCGGCCGGTGACGGCGGCCCTGGAGACCGTGCGCTCCACGCTGGAGCGGCCGACCTTCGACCAAGCGCAGCAGGCACGCGTCTTCCGCGTGGCGCTCAGCGACGTGGGCGAGCGCATCTTCCTGCCGCGGCTGATGGAGCATCTCGCGCACGCCGCGCCGCAGGTGGGCATCGAAGTGGTCTCGCCATCGCAGGATGTCCTGCAGGAAGGACTGGCCAGCGGCGGCATCGACCTGGCGGTGGGCTTCTTCGGCACGCTCAGCAAGCAGGTGCACCACCTGCGCCTGTTCGAGGAGCGCTTCGTCTACATCGCGCGGCAGGGCCACCCGGCGGTCAAGGGCTCGCTGAAGCGCGAACAGCTGCGCGGGCTGGCGCACGTGATCGGCGGACCGGAAGGCATGCAGCACGCAGCGGCGGTGGAAAAGGTGCTGGCCAGCCCGCGCGTGCGCGCTCGCGTGGCGCTGCGCGTGCACAGCCTGCTGTGCGTCGGCCCGGTCGTTGCCGAAAGCGACCTGGTGGGCCTGGTGCCCGGCAACCTGGCCGCCGTCGTGGCCGGCAACGTGCCGATCCAGCGCATCGAGCCGCCGGTGCCGATGCCAGGCTTCGAGGTCACCATGGTGTGGCACGAGCGCTTCCACCGCGACCCCGCCAACGAGTGGCTGCGCGGCGTCTTCGTGGCGCTGTTCGAAGGCTGGAAGCTGCCGGCCGCCGCAGACTCCTAGGCTTCAGCGGACCGCGTCGAGGTTGTCCATGTTCGCGTAGATCCGGCGCAGCATGTCCTTGAGCGTTTCGACCTGCGCGGCGCTGATCCCGGACAAGGCCACCCGCTCATAGAGCTGCGCCAGCGGCACGATGCGCCGCGCGAGGTCTTCGCCTGGCGCGGACAGGCGCAAGGCGAGCGCGCGCGCGTCGTCGCCGGCGCGTTCGCGGATCAGCAATTCGCGCGTCACCAGCCCGTCCACCGTACGCGAGAGGGTCGAGGGTTCGGCGGACGTGTGCTCCGCCAGTTCCGCCAGCCGCTGGTGCGGCTTCTGCAACAAGGCCGCCAGGATGCGCCACTCGCCGAGGCTCAGCTCGAAGGCCTTGAGTTCGCGCGAGAAAGCCTGTCCCATGCGCATGCCGGCGCGTGCCAGCAGGTAGGGCAGCGCCTTTTCCAGGTCGTGCGGCGCAGTATTGCTTGCATCGGAAAGCAATTTTTCCACCGATCGGGGACCCGATCGCCTGCCGCCTTCTGCTGACTTCACCCGGGAAACCGCTTTGTCCATCGAGGGGATCATAGCAGCGCACCGGCGATCGGCCTCAGGGTAAGCACCGAGCTTATTTCATTGCATTCGCAAGTTGTTTGGCCTTTAATTTCCCTTCGCACCCCGAAGCTGGAGACCCGATGAACTTGCATAGCGCCTTCGATAACACCTTTCCTTCCCCCGGGCGCAGCACCAGCGTCCCCGATGCGCCCAGCATGAACCAGCTGCGCAACGCCGCGCGCGAACTCGCGCCGCTGCTGCGCCAGCGCGCGCGCCGCACGGAGGAGGAGCGCCGCGTCTCCGACGAAGTCACGGCCATGTTCCACCAGGCCGGCTTCTTCCGCCTGATGCAGCCGGCGCGCTACGGCGGCTACGAATACGGCTTCACCGCCTTCCTCGACGTGATCAGCGAACTGGGGCGCGGTTGCACCTCTTCGTCGTGGAGTTGCTCGCTGGGCGCGATCCACCAGTGGCTCGTGGCGACCTTCCCGCAGCAGGCGCAGGACGACATGTGGCTCAAGACGCCCGAGGCCATCGCAGCCGGCTCGTATGCGCCGGCCACGATGGCGGAAGCCGTCGACGGCGGCTATCGCATCAAGGGCAAGTGGAAGTTCGCCTCCAACGTGGACAACTCCTCCTGGGCCATCCTCGGCGTGCAGTTCCCCCCGGCGGACAAGGGCCTGCCGCCCGCGGCCGGCTTCCTGCTCGTGCCGCGCACCGAATGGACGGTCGAAGACGACTGGTTCATGGCGGGCCAGGCCGGCACCGGTTCCAAGACGGTCGTGATCGAGGAGCCGGTCTTCGTGCCCGCGCACCGCCGCCTGCTGTTCTCCGAAGCCTCGTCGAACGCGCCGCCGGGATCGCAGGTCAACACCAACCCGCTGTACCGCATTCCCTTCCTGTCCGCGGTGCCCGTGTGCCTGGTGGCGCCGCTGCTGGGGACGGCGCAGGGCGCGGTGGACGCCTTCATCGAGCTTTGCGGCACGCGCACCACGCGCGGCGCGGTCGCCGGCGGCGGCAACCAGCTGAGCCAGTTCTTCCCCGTGCAATCGCGCCTGGCCGAAGCCGCGGCGAGCGTCGACGCGGCGCGCCTGCTGATCGACCGCGACACGACGGAAGTGGAGCAGATGGCGATGCGCGGCGAAACGATCACCGTCGACAAGCGCATCCGCAACCGGCGCGACCACGCCTTTGCCGCCAGGCTGTCGCAACAGGCCGTGGAAGCGGTGTTCGCCAGCGTCGGCGGCGCCGGCCTCGCGCTCGACCAGCCGATCCAGCGCATGTGGCGCGACGCGAATGCCATCGCCCGCCACATCAGCCTGAACTGGGACGCGGTGTCCTCCATGACGGGCCAACACCTCCTGGGGCTGGAGCCCAAGGGCCAGTACTGATGTACTCCTGGACCCTCATCACGGGGGACACGCCGCAGTCGGTGGACGCCACGCGGCTGCGGCAGTCGCTGGGCGCGTTCGCCACCGGCGTCTGCCTCGTGACGACCGTGACCGAGGCGGGCAAGCGCGAAGGGATGACGGTGAACTCGTTCTCCTCGGTCTCGCTCACGCCGCCGCTGGTGCTGTGGAGCGTGCGGGACGATGCGCGCAGCGCCGACGCCTTCATCGCGGCGCGTCACTTCGTGATCCACGTGCTGTCGGCGGGGCAGAAGGAGCTCGCCTTGCACTTCGCCCGGCCCGCAGCCGACAAGTTCGCCGCCTGGGAGGACGCCTTCGCGCCGGGCCTGGGCGGCTGCCCGCGCCTGCGTGAAGCCGCGGCCGTCTTCGAGTGCACCACCTGGTCGCGCCACGGCGAGGGCGACCACACCATCCTGGTCGGGCGCGTCGATGCCTTCGACACCACGCCTGCCGAGCCGCTGCTGTTCCATGCCGGGCAGATCAGGACGGCGCCCGAACTCGCGCAGGCCCTCGGCCGCCCTTCCCCCTGAAGCGGAGACCCCGATGAACATCCACACGATGGACCTGAACCTCTTCCTGGTGTTCCGCGCGATCTACGAGACCGGCAGCGTGACGCTGGGCGGCGACCGCGTCGGCCTGACGCAATCCGCGGCCAGCAACGCGCTGCGGCGCATGCGCGAGCGCTTCGGCGATCCGCTGTTCGTGCGCACCCCCGGCGGCATGGTGCCCACGGCACTGGCGCAGCGGCTGATCGGCCCCGTGAGCGAAGGCCTTGGCAAGCTGGCCCAGGTGCTCGAGGAAGGCGCGCAGTTCGATCCGGCCACTTCCACGCGCACCTTCCGCATCTGCATCAACGACATCGGCCAGCTGGTGATGATGCCGCGGCTGCTGGCCGCCGCGAACCAGGCCGCGCCTGGCGTGCGCTTCGAGACGGTTGACGCCAAGCTGGCGGAGGCGCGTCATGCCATGGTGCATGGGCAGGTGGACCTCGCGGTCGGGAGCTGGCGCCCGATGGGTCCCACCTTCTACCAGCAGCGCCTGTTCGACGAGACCTTCGTGGCGCTCATGAGCGCCACGCATCCGCTGGTGGGCCGCGCCATGCGCTTCGAGGACTACGCCGCGGCCGACCACATCGCCTACCGCCCCAGCGGCAGCACCGACGAGGAACTGCAGAACGCCTTGCAGCGCGCGGGCGTGCTCGCTCAGCGCAAGGTGGTGCTGACCGCGGGGCACTCGCTGGGCTTGCCTGCCATCCTGGCCGGCTCGCGCATGCTGCTCACGGCGCCCAGCCGCCTGGCGCACGCGATGATGGCGATGTGCCCCGACCTGCACCTGGCGCCGCTGCCCTTCGAGGTGGCGCCCTTCGGCGTGCGCCAGCAGTGGCACGAGCGCTTCCAGCATGACGGCGGCAACCGCTGGCTCCGTACCCTGTTCATGACGCTTTTCCACCAGCCGTCCGCGCGGCAGCTGGTGGCCCGGGCGATGGCTACAGATCCAGCTTGAACAGCTTGATGGCGTTGTCGCGGCCGATCTTCTGGCGGTCGGCCTCGCTGATGCTCGCTTCGTCGAACCACTTGGCCGCGTGGTCCACGTTCTCGAACGGCCAGTCGGTGGAGAACATGATGCGGTCGGAGCCGACTTCGAGCATCGCATCCACCATCGTCTGGGTGCGGAAGTTGCCCGACGTGGTCAGGTGGAAGTTGTTCTGGAAGTAGTGGCCCAGGGGCTTCTTCGCCGGATAGGTCTTGGGCGTCTTGATCCAGCCATTGCGGTTGTCGACCCGCCAGATGTTGAAGGGCAGGCCCTCGCCCATGTGGCCCAGCACGATCTGCAGCGCGGGGTGGCGATCGAACAGGCCCGAGGCCATCAGCCGCAGCGCATGCACCGCCGTCTCCTGCGCAAAAGCCCAGGTCGGCCCGAGCAGCCACGGGTGCCCGTCGTAGATCTGCGCCCACTGCTTGATCGGATTGCGCGGGTGCAGGTAGAAGGGCATGCCCAGCTTCTCCGCCTCGGCCCAGAAGCCGGCGTACTGCGGCGCGTCGTAGTAGACGCAGTTGTCCGCCGTGCCGACCTGCGAGAAGCCGTTGACCAGCGCGCCCTTGAAGCCAAGGGTAGTGATGCAGCGGTGGTATTCGCGCGTTGCCTCGTCGGGGTCCTGCAGCGCCAGCGCGGCAAATGCCTGGAAGCGGTCCGGCCGGCGCGCCACCTGCTCGGCCAGGTAGTCGTTGGCGCGGCGCGCCATGTCGGTGGCCTGCTTCACGTCCGGGATCGCCTGCACGGCGGGCGCGTTGAGCGACAGGATCATCATCTCCATGCCGTTGTCGTCCATCTCGCGCAGGCGCTGCTCCTGGATGTCGAGCAGGCGGCCCCTCAGTTCATCCCAGTACTCGGCCGGCACGAAGGGCTTGGAGTCCGACAAAGTTTCCTCGAGCGCGAAGTGCTCTTCGAGTCCGATTTTTCCGATCATGAATCTCTCCTGTGTGGGGTGGCGGGCGGGAATCAGGCCCGGTGCTTCTGCGCCACCTTGGCGTAGCGCTCGTATTCCGCGAGCGCCGTGGGGTGCTGCTTGAGGATGACGGTGGCCGAATCGGTGACCACCTTGGTGAAGGCCGCGTCGTCCTGCGGCGACATGGCGATCAACTGGCCGCCGTTCTGCGTCCAGACCTTCTTGGCGTCCTCGATGTCGCCGCGGCCGAAATCGACGGTGCTGGCCTCGGCGCGCAGCGCTTCCTCCTGCACGATGGCGCGCAGGTCCGCCGGCAGCTTGGTGAGCCAGTTGCGGTTGGTGGCGGCCACGACGATGACCGGCCAACGGGACAAGGCCGTCTGGAACTTGGCCGCGTCGTAGAACTTCAGCGCCGAGAACACGGTGCTGGCGGCGATGAAGCCGTCGATGGCGCCGTTCTGCAGTGCCGGCATCACCTCCGACAGGGGCATCGGCACCGGCGTGGCGCCCAGCTTCTTGAGCGGCTCGATCTGCAGCGGCGTGCTCAGCACGCGGATCTTCTGGCCGGAAAAATCGGCGAGCGTGCGGATCGGCTTGCGCGACACCACGTGCTGCGGGCTGTGCATGAACACGGAGATGCTTTGCAGGCCCTTGCCCGAACCCATGTTCAGGATGTGCGGCCGCAGGTCCGGGTCCGCGAACACCTTCTGCGCATGTACGGTGTCCGTCAGCACGCCGGGCACGTCCAGGGCTTCGAACTTCTGGTCCAGGCTGGTGAGGAAGCTGGACGCGGTGACGAAGCATTCGATGGTGCCGAGGGCAGTGCCCTCCACCATGCGCGGGATGGCGCCGAGCTGGCTGGCCGGATAGAGCTCCACCTTCATGCGGCCCGCGGCGCGTGTCTCGACCGCCGCCTTGAAGGTCTTCATCCAGTGGTGCTGCGCGTCGTTGATCGTCGCGGCGGCCACCTTCATGGTGACGGGTGCGGCCTGCGCGTGCAGCGACGGCACCGCCACGGCGGCAGCCGCGGCCAGCATGCTGCGGCGGGTGAGTGTGTTCTTCATGCCTTGTCTCCTTGTGGAATCAGTAGATCAGCCGGACCAGTGCGAGCGAAAGCGAGGGCACGTACGTGATCAGCGCCAGCGCGATCAGGTACAGCCAGAGGAAGGGGACGATGCCGCGATAGATCGTCTGCAGCGGAAAGCGGAACAGCGACTGCGTCACGAAGATGTTCAGCCCGAAAGGTGGGTGGAACATGCCGATGGCGAGGTTGGTCGTGATCACGATGCCGAAGTGCACCGGGTCGATGCCCGCTGCCTTCACCAGCGGCATCAGCAGCGGCGTGAGCACCAGGATCGCCGACAGCGGATCGATGAAGCAGCCCACCACCAGGAACACGATGTTCAGCACCAGCAGGATGGCCCAGGTGGACAGCTGCCAGCCCTGCACCAGTGCCACCAGCGAGGCCGGGATCTGGTGCACCGTGAGCAGCCAGCCGAAGATGTTGGCGCAGGCGACGATCAGCAGGATCTGCGCGGTCAGCGTCACGGTGCGCGCGGCGCATTCGACGATCTGCGACCAGCTGAGCTCCGCGTAGATGAAGCGCGTGACGAGGGCTGCGTACACGCACGCCAGTGCCGCCGATTCGGTGGGCGAGACGAAGCCGCCGTAGATGCCGCCCAGGATGATCACAGGCGCGCCCAGGGCCCAGACACCGCGCCTGAGCGCGATGAGCAATTCGGAGATCGCGAACGCCTGGCCGTCGTGGATGTTCCGGCGCCGCGCATACCAGAGCACGTAGACCGCGAGGATCGCCGCGATCAGCAGTCCGGGAATCACCCCGGCCGCATAGAGCTTGGGCACCGATTCCGAGGCCGCCGCGGCGTAGATGATCAGCGGCACCGAGGGCGGGATGATGATGTCGATCGCACCCACCGCCGTGATGAGGCCGGCGCGGAATTCGTCCGGGTAGCCGCGTTCCTTCAGCGGCGGCAGCATGAGCTGGCCCACCGTCGCCACGGTGGCGGCGCTCGCCCCCGACATGGCACCGAACACCGCCGACGTGCCCACGGTCGCCAGCGGCAGGCTGCCCCGGAGGTGGCCGGTGGAGGCCCGCATGATGTCGACGATGCGGCGCGCGACGCTGCCGCGCCCCATCAACTCGCCCGCGTAGATGAAGAAGGGCACCGACAGCAGCGCGAAGCTGTCGATCGCGCCGAACAGCGTCTGGTGCAGGGCCGCCGCCGGGATGTCCATGACGAACAGCACGGTGGCCGCCGATGCAGTGAGCAGCACCAGGAAGATCGGCATGCCGGCGACCAGCAGCGCCAGGGGGAGGAAAGCGAGGGTCCACCCCACCTCACTTCCTCCCGACGCGGGCGAGCTCGATCGCTGCCGCCAGCGCGAGGCCGAGGAATCCGGCGGCGGGCGCGGCGTGCACCATCCACATGGGGATGCCGGCCGCGTCGCTGCGCTGGGCCATCCCGAACATCTGCCGCGTGAAATCGACCGACAGCCAGGCCATCGTGCCGCAGACGACCAGGGTCAGCGCCGCCTCGAAGGCCTGGCGCCAGCGCGCGGCCGGCCCGGACAGGCGTTGCGCCAGCAGGTCCATGCGCAGGTGCAGGCCGCGGCGGCCGGCGGAAGCGGCCCCGAGGAAGACCAGCCAGATCATGGTGTAGACCTGCACTTCGTCGGCACCGATGAACATGGTCGCGCCGGCGTAGCGCGCGACCGCGCTGGCGAAGTTCAGCAGGACGACGAGGCAGAACACCGCCCCGAGCAGCCAGTCGAGCCGGTCGAGGGACGACGCGGGTGTCCTCGAGGGGGTGTCGGCGGCGACGGGCGCGGCAAGGGTGTCAGCGGGGTCCACGCCGCATTCTTGAGCGCGGCAGCCCCTGCGTCCAACAGAAACTGCAAATTCGCGGCATGCGATGGGTGAATGCGCGTGCTCGTCATCCCCGCGCTGGGTGGCCGTGGCCGGCGACCGGTGGGGTGCCGGGCTCCGGGCTGCTCGCGGGCGACCACCTCGGGACGCCACCGCCCTGCCGTCAACACGCGGGTGCCGCGCTGACTTGGCGGGCAACCGCGAATGAGGCCCTGCGCCCGACACCCCACCGGTCACCGTCCTCGATCACACGGAGCGTCACGCGCAGACCGTGCGCGCAACGACCGGGGCGCCAGGGGCATGCACTCGGCTGTTCTCGCAGGCGGTGACGCTCTCCGCTCAGCGCCGCCACCGCAGGGCGTTCGCGTCCCGAGGTGGTCGCCCGCGAGCAGCCCGGAGAACGAGCCCCCGCCCACCACAGGCACGGCCACCCAAGGAAGCACGAGGAAGGGAGCCCTGGATCCCCGCCTTCGCGGGGATGACGGGATTACGCCACGGTGAACTGGAACTCGCCGATGTTCTCGATCCAGTGGCGCACCACGTCGCCCGGCTTCAGGAAGCGGCCGCGGGCGGCGCCCACGCCCGAGGGCGTGCCGGTCAGGATCACGTCGCCCGGCTGCAGCGTGACGCGGGAGGCGAGGTGGGCCACCTGCTCCTGGATGGTGTAGATCATCTGGGAGGTGTTCGAGTCCTGCATCAACTCGCCGTTCACCCACAGCTTCATGGCGAGGTTCATGGGATCGCCGATGAAGGCGTGCGGCGTGATCGCCGGGCCCATGGGGCAGGAGCCGTCGAAGCTCTTCTGCCCCACCCAGTCCCACTTGAAGGGCGACTCGTTGGCAACGCCTTCACGGCCGATGTGGTCGCGGGCGGAGAGGTCGTCGGCGATCGTGTAGCCGGCGACGTAGTCGTAGGCGTCGGCGACCGACACGTTCTTGCAGGTGCGCCCGATCACCACGGCGATCTCGATCTCCCAATCGAGCTTCTTCGTGTGGGAGGGGGTGGTCACCACGTCATCGGGCCCGGCGATCGTGGAGCCCGTCGCCTTGAGCGAATGCCACGGGCCGTGGGCGAGCCGCTTCGGATTCGCATCCAGCGGCGCGCCGGTCTTGCGCATCATCTCCTCGACGTGGTCGCGGTAGTTCGCCCCGGCGAAGTAGATGTTCTTCGGCGCGGCCAGCGGGGCGCGCAGCTTCGCGTTGGCCACCGGTGCGCGGGACGCGAGCTCGTGCTGCACGGTCCCCAGCCGGTCGCGAGCGGCCGCCCAGTCGGCCAGCACGTCCTGCATGCTCGAATAGCGCGGCGAGGCATAGACCTTGCCGTCCTGCATCAGACCTGTCTGGAGCCGCCCGGCCTCCTCGAAGGTGACGATCTGGGTGATCACGGGGTCTCCACCCGGAGCTCGAGCTCTTCTTCGGCTTCGAAGTCGCGCCCGTCCTTCATGTCGAAGCGGTCACCGAAGTCGAACATGTCGTCGTGCTGGAAGCCGTTGTCGTAGCACTGGATCTCCCACCAGTTGTGGTCGAGGTCCTGCATGTAGAAGGAGTAGACGCCGTGCGAGTCCTTCGCCGGCAGCACCGCGCGGATGCCGTACTCCTCCTTGTGCTTGACCGCCTGGCGATGGGCCTCGTCGACGGCCTCGCGCGTCTCGACGTCCACGCCCCAGTGGTTCAAGAGGTTCACCGGCTTGAGCTGGTCGCCCACCTCCACGCAGACGACGTGGAAGCGTTGCCCCAGGCGCACCGCCATCGCGGGCTTGGCGTGGCGCACGCACTCGAGGCCCAGGAACTCCTCGTAGAAGCGGCGCGTCTTGCGCATGTCGTAGCACTCCAGCGTGCCGTGGCTCATGCAGAACGGCTTGACGATGGACTGCTTGGCGGGCAGCGGGACGCGGCAATTGGCGGGCAGCATGGAGGTCTCCTTGAAGTTGGGGATCAGGCCGTGGCGGCCTTTTCCTTGGCGGTGAGGAAGGAATCCGCGTAGAACTCGGCGGCGGGCAGCCGGCGCTCGGCGCTGAAGTCGTGCCGCGCGGCGTCCACCATCGCCGGTGTGCCGCAGGCATACACCTGGTGTTCGGACAGGTCGCGCAGGTCGTCCATCACGGCGCGGTGCACGAGGCCGGTGCGGCCTTCCCAGCGGCACTGCGGCGTGGGCTCGCTCAGGACCGGCACGTACTTGAACCACGACGCGTTCTCGCGCGCCCACTGCTCGCACAGCTCGGAGCGGTAGAGGTCACCGCGCTTGCGGCCGCCCCAGTACAGCGTGACGGGACGTTCGATCTTGCGCCGCATCATGTCCAGCAGGATGGACTGGATCGGCGCGAAGCCGGTGCCCGACGCGATCATCACGATGGGCTTGGTGCTGTTCTCGCGCAGGAAGAAGGAGCCCAGGGGAATTTCGACCTTCTGGACCTCGCGTTCGGCCATCGTGCCGAACACGTGCTCAGTGAACTTGCCGCCGGGCATGTGGCGCACGTGCAGTTCCACTTGGCGGAGGCCTTCGTTGGTCGGCGCGGACGCGATCGAGTAGCTGCGCCGCTCCCCGTTGGGCCGGAGGAACTCGAGGTACTGGCCGGCGCGGAAGATGACCGGCTGCGTCATGGGCAGTCCCACGCGCAGCATCATCACGTCGTCGGCGAGCTTGCGCTTTTCCAGGATGCGCACCGGCAGGAACTTCGGGCGGATGGTGCCGCTGGCCTCGATCTCGTCGACTTCGACGGTGATGTCGGAACGCGGCGTGGCCTGGCAAAGCAGGGCGTAGCCCTTGGCGCGATCCTCCTCGCTCAGGTACTTGTCCAGCACCGCGCCCAGGTTGACACTGCCCTGGACCACCCGGCCGCGGCACGTGTTGCACACGCCGGCACGACAGCTGTAGGGCATGAACAGGCCGGCCGCCAGTCCCGCCTTGAGGACCTCGGTTTCCGGCGAGCACTTGTAGGTGTGCCCACTGGGCTGCAGCGTGACGGTGTACTCCATGCCACTTGTCTCCTTTTTTGTCTCTGGTGCCAGAGTACCGCCGGCGTGGCGGCGGCGCCAGTGAAGAACCCAAATTTGCGCAATTCAGGACCTGAATTGCGAACCTCAAACGCCGAGGTAGCCCTGCCAGAGCGCCGGATTGGCCTGCAGCTGGGCCGACGTGCCGGTCCACTCGACCTTGCCGCCCTCCAGGATGTAGTGCCGGTCGCTGATGGGAATCAGTCGGTCCACGTACTTGTCGATCACCAGCACGGCCTGCCCCTCCTGCCGCAGGCGCCCGAGGCAGCGCCAGATCTCGTCGCGGATCAGCGGGGCCAGGCCTTCGGTCGCCTCGTCCACGATCAGCAACTGCGGATTGGTCATCAGGGCGCGCGCGATCGCCACCATCTGCTGTTCGCCGCCGGAGAGCTGGTTGCCCATGTTGCCGCGCCGCTCCTGCAGCCGCGGGAACAGCTCGTAGGCGCGCTGCAGGGTCCATGGCGACGCCTTGCCGCTGCGGCGCGCCGCGAACGCGACGAGGTTCTCCTCGACCGTGAGATTCGGGAACACCTGCCGGCCCTCTGGCACCAGACCGACCCCCAGGCGCGCGATGTGGTCCGGCGACTTGCCTTGCACGGGCGTGCCCTGGAACAGGACGGTGCCGCGCCGGGGCGGGTTCAGGCCCATGATCGCCCGCACCGTGGTGGTCTTGCCCATGCCGTTGCGGCCAAGCAGCGTCACGATCTCGCCGGCATCCACGTGCAGGTCGACGCCGAACAGCACCTGGCTGTCGCCGTACGCACTCTCCACACCGGACAGCGCCAGCAGCTGCGTCATGCCACCGCCTCGTCGCCCAGGTACGCGCGGCGCACCTCCGGGTGGTTGCGGATCTCGTCGCGGCTGCCGGTGGCGATCAGGCGGCCGTTCACCAGCACCGAGATGCGGTCGGCCAGCGCGAAGACCGCGTGCATGTCGTGTTCCACCAGCACCACCGTCAGCCGCCCCTTCATGCCCTGGATCAGCCGCGTGATGTTGTGCGCCTCGTCGTTGCTCACGCCGGCCATCGGCTCGTCGAGCAGGAGCACCGTCGCCCCCGAGGCCAGCGCCAGGGCGATCTCCACCTGCCGCTGCCGCCCGTGCGCCAGCGTGCCGGCCTGGTGGCCTTCGAGCCCGGCCAGGCCGACTTCCGCCGCGATGGCCTGCGCTTCCTCCTCGATGCGGTCGGCCGACACGTGCTTCCAGAAGCTGTAGGGCGACGTGCGCCGGCGCTGCACCGCCAGGCACAGGTTCTCCAGCACCGTCTGGGTGCGGAAGATGCTGGTGATCTGGTGCGAGCGGGCCAGGCCCAGCCGCACGCGCGCGTGCTGCGGCAGCCGCGTGATGTCTCGCCCGTGCAGCTCGATGCTGCCTGCGTCCGGCTCGATCGCACCGGCGAGTTGCGCGAGCAGCGTGGTCTTGCCGGCGCCGTTGGGGCCGATCACCGCGTGCACCTCGCCGGTGTGCACGCCGAGGCTGATGGCGTCGGTGACCACCAAGCCGCCGTACTTCTTGGTCAGGTTCGTCACGCGCAGCGCGTTGGCTTGTGTCATCGGCTCCTCCTGCGCAGCGCGATGCCCGCGATGCCCGTCGGCGCGTACAGCACGATCAGGATCAGCGCGGCGCCCATGAAGAGCGGCCAGCGCTCGGTGTGGCTGGAGAGCACCTCCTCCAGCACCAGGAACACGATCGCGCCGAGCAGGCCGCCCCACAGGCGGCCGACGCCCCCGACGATCACCATCATCAGGATGGTGCCGGACTGCAGCCAGCTCAGGAGCGTGGGACTCACGAAGGAATTCTGGTTGGCGAGCAAGGCACCGCCCAGCGCGGCGAGCGCGCCACCGAGGACGAAGCACACCAGCTTGATGCGGTAGGTGTCATAGCCGAGGGCCTGCATGCGCGGCTCGTTCTCGCGCACGCCATTGAGGATGCGACCGAAGCGCGAATGCACGATGCGCTGCAGCACCAGCGCCACCAGCGCGAAACATGCGAGCACCACGTAGTAGAAGACGCGGTCGTCGCCGAGGTCCACGCCGCCGCCGACCACGG
>DATAGN010000389.1:0-16331 GCA_036263715.1 Ramlibacter sp. | reverse complement strand
CTAACTGCCGTTGCGGCGAGGCTCCCCCTCACCCGACGCGAAGCCGCGCATTATCGCAGTTCGCGTCCTGCCTACTCCAGGACTTCGGTGGTGGCTATCGTGCCGGCTGCGGCGTCCCGCGGCGACAGCTGCGGCTGCAGGCCGGCGGGCCACGCGATCCCCACGCGGGGGTCGTTCCAGGCGATGCAGCGTTCATGCTCGGGTGCGTAGTAGTCCGTGGCCTTGTAAAGCACGTCGGCGGACTCGGAGAGCACCAGGAACCCATGGGCGAAGCCCGGGGGAATCCACATCTGCCGCCCATTGTCTTCGCTCAGCACCTCGCCCGTCCATCGTCCGAATGTCGAAGAGGAGCGGCGCACGTCCACGGCGACGTCGAAGACGGTCCCGCGCACAACGCGCAGGAGCTTGCCCTGGGTCTGCCGCACCTGGTAGTGCAGCCCCCGCAGCACGCCCCGGGCGGAGCGGGAGTGGTTGTCCTGGACGAATTCGGCCTCCACGCCGGTCGCTTCCCGAAAGGTGCGCCGGTTGAAGCTTTCCAGGAAGAAGCCACGCTCGTCACGGAAGACCTTGGGCTCCAGCAGCAGGACGCCGGGCAGCGCCGTGGGCGTGACCTTCATGGGCCCCTGCCATGCTGCAGCAGCTGCAGCAGGTAGCGGCCATAGCCGTTCTTCTTCATGGGATTGGCCAGGCGCTCGAGGTCGGCATCGGTGATCCAGCCGGAGCGCCAGGCGATCTCCTCCGGGCACGCGATCTTCAGGCCCTGCCGGCGCTCCAGCGTGGCGATGAACTGGCCGGCATCCAGCAGGCTGTCGTGCGTGCCCGTGTCCAGCCAGGCGTAGCCGCGCTGCATGATCTCCACGCCCAGTGCGCCACGTTCGAGGTAGGCGCGGTTCACGTCGGTGATCTCCAGCTCGCCGCGGGCACTGGGCTTCAGGCCACGGGCGATCTCGACGACCTGCTGGTCGTAGAAGTACAAACCGGTGACGGCGTAGGGGCTGCGCGGTTGCGCCGGCTTTTCCTCGATGCTCAGCGCGTGGCCCTCCGGCCCAAATTCCACGACGCCGTAGCGCTCGGGGTCCTGCACGTGATAGGCAAAGACCGTGGCGCCCTGCGCACGCGCGTCGGCACGGCGCAACAGGGGCTGCAGGTCGTGGCCGTAGAAGATGTTGTCGCCCAGGACCAGCGCGCTCGGGGCATCGCCGAGGAAGGGGGCGCCGATGATGAAGGCCTGCGCCAGCCCGTCGGGACTGGGCTGCACCGCGTAGTCGAGGCGCAGCCCCCATTGCGAGCCATCCCCCAGCAGTTGCTGGAAGCGCGGCGTGTCCTGCGGCGTGCTGATCACCAGCACCTCGCGGATGCCCGCCAGCATCAGCGTGCTGAGCGGGTAGTACACCATCGGCTTGTCGTACACCGGCAGGAGCTGCTTGCTCAGGGCCAGCGTCGCCGGGTGCAGGCGCGTGCCCGAACCACCGGCCAGGATGATGCCTTTGCGTTGGGTCATGGGCAGGTGCCGATCACAGGAGTTCTTGGAGCAGCCGGTCGACGCCGTGCTGCCAGGGCGGCAGCACCAGGCCGAAGGCCTGGCAAAACCGGGAGGTGTCGAGCCGGGAATTATCCGGGCGGCGCGCCGCGGTCCGGAAGGAAGACGAGGGGACGGGCAGGACCTGGTCCGGCCCCACCTTGAACATTTCGCCGCGCTGCTGTGCTTTACCAACAAGGTGGCGGGCGTATCCGTGCCAGCTGGTTTCCCCTGCGGCGGCCACGTGGTAGGTGCCGGCGAGTTCGGGACGGGCCAGCAGCGTGCGCACGGCGTGGGCGGTGACGTCGGCCAGCAGCTCCGCCCCGGTGGGGGCGCCGAACTGGTCGTCCACCACGGTCAGCTGCTCGCGCTCGCGCGCCAGGCGCAGCATCGTCTTGGCGAAGTTGGCACCATGCCGCCCGTACACCCAGCTGGTGCGCAGGACGAGGTGCAGCGGCGCGGCCGCGCGGACGCCCTGCTCGCCCGCCAGCTTGGTGCGACCGTAGACGTTCAGCGGCCCGGTGGGATCGTCCTCCCGCCACGGACGGCTGCCGCTGCCGTCGAAGACATAGTCGGTCGAGAAATGCACCAGGGCCGCGCCAACCGCGTGGGCCGCAGCGGCCATGGCGGCCGGCGCCTCGGCATTGATCGTGTGCGCCAGTTCCGGCTCGGACTCGGCGCGATCCACCGCTGTATAGGCTGCGGCATTCACCACGAGCTGCGGCCGGGTGGCCCGTAGGGTGGCCGCCACCTGCGCCGGATCGCGCAGGTCGCCCTCGCCGGAAGAGCCCAGCGCGACCACCTCGCCCAGGGGCGCCAGGCTGCGCTGCAGCTCCCAGCCCACCTGCCCGTTGCGCCCGAACAGCAGGATCTTCATGCGCCCGGTCCGTCGGGGGCGTACTGGGTGCGGATCCATTCCCGGTAGGCCCCGCTCTGCACGCGCCGCACCCATTCCCCGTTCTCCAGGTACCACTGCACGGTCTTGCGCAAGCCGGTCTCGAAGCTCTCGGCCGGCCTCCATCCGAGCTCGCGCTCGATCTTGCGCGCGTCGATCGCGTAGCGGCGGTCGTGGCCGGGGCGGTCCTTCACGAATGTGACCTGGCCTGCGTAGGACTGGCCGTCGGCGCGCGGCCGCAGCTCGTCCAGCAGTGCGCAGATCGTGCGGACCACGTCCAGGTTGGCCTTCTCGTTCCAGCCGCCCACGTTGTAGGTCTCGCCGACGCGCCCCGCCTCGAGCACCCGCCGGATCGCGCTGCAGTGGTCCACCACGTACAGCCAGTCGCGCACCTGCTGGCCGTCGCCGTAGACGGGCAGCGCCTGGCCGGCCAGCGCATTGACGATCACGAGCGGAATCAGCTTCTCCGGAAAGTGGAAGGGCCCGTAGTTGTTGGAGCAGTTGGTCGTGAGGACCGGCAGGCCGTAGGTGTGGTGGTAGGCCCGCACCAGGTGGTCGCTGGCGGCCTTGCTGGCCGAATAGGGGCTGTTCGGCTCGTAGCGGTGCTCCTCGGTGAACGCCGGCTCGCCGGGCGCGAGCGAGCCGTACACCTCGTCGGTCGACACGTGGAGGAAGCGGAACGCCTCGCGCTCCCCGGCCGGCAGCGCACCCCAGTGGCCGCGCACGGCCTCGAGCAGGCGGAAGGTGCCGACCACGTTGGTGGCTATGAAGGTCCCCGGCGCGTGGATGGAGCGGTCCACGTGGGATTCGGCCGCGAAATTGACCACCGCGCGCGGCCGGTGCCGCGCCAGCAGCCCCTCGACGAGCGCCTGGTCGCCGATGTCGCCGTGCACGAACACGTGGCGCTCGTCGCCGTCCAGCGCCTGCAGGTTCTCGCGGTTGCCGGCGTAGGTCAGCTTGTCCAGGTTCAGCACGGGCTCGCCGGTGACCCGCACCCAATCGAGCACGAAGTTCGAACCGATGAAGCCGGCGCCGCCGGTGACGAGGATCATGCGTGGGGTTCCGTGCTGACTTGGGTGCGCCGATTCTGCATGAGGACGCGTTCCAGCCCAACCGCAGCGCTGCCCTTGTCGCTGGACGCACACCCGGCGATCTGCTGCTACCCTATGGCGATCCTGCAGGGAGCGAGACAAGCATGGCCACGTGGACGGCCTTTCCGCAGTTGGGCGACTTCCGGCACGATGCCGCGAGCGTCGCGCGCGACTGGGCCCTGCTCCACGCGGGCGATGCGGAGCCCCTGCCCGCACACACGGCGGTACTCGATGCCTGGGTCCTGTTCCACAACGGCCAATTCCAGCAAGCGCATGAAGCGGGGCTCGCCGCCGGCGCCCCGGGCGTGGCCGTCGCGAACAAGGCAGCCTGCGTCTACGCCAACTATCTGGAAAAAAAGGAAAAGGTCCGCCTCGAGCTGTTGCTGGACGCGGCGCGCCGCGCCGAGCAGCAGGCGACGACGGAGCCCGGCGACTGGAACGCCTGGTACTGGCATGCCTACGCGCTGGGCCGCTACAGCCAGGGCATCAGCGTGGCCATGGCGCTGGCGCAGGGCCTCGGCGGGCGCGTCAAGGCGGCCCTGGAACGCACGATCTACCTGCAGCCCCAGCACGCCGATGCGCACGTGGCGCTGGGCGCCTTCCACGCCGAGGTCATCGACAAGGTCGGCACGCTGATCGGTGGCATGACGTACGGGGCGCGCAAGGACGCGGGGCTGGCGCTGTTCCAGAAGGCCCTGCAGCTCAATGCCCGCTCGCCCATGGCCCTGGTGGAATACGCCCGCGGCCTCGTCATGCTGGAAGGTGACGAGAAGCTGCGGGAGGCGCAGCGGCTGTGCGCCCAGGCCGCGGCCCTGCAGCCGCTGGATGCCAAGGAGCGGCTGGACGTGGACCTCGCCCAGGCCCGGACGCTCGGTGTGAGCGCCGCCTGAGCATCGCTGACGGGCGCTCGCGCCCGCAGACTACAGCCGCCCGCTGGGCCGCACCCAAGAATCGCGCCCCATGGACAAGAACATCTTCCAGGCCCTGCTGGTCAGCCATGGCACCCAGCGCGAGCTCGCCGCGCGCCTGCTGGCCGCCGGCCCCGCCAGCGACGAAAGCCGGCAGGTCTACGAGGAGCTCAAGGCGGAACTCGCCGCCCACGAGACGGCGGAGGAACGCTGCTTCTTCATCCCGCTCATGCAGCACGACGAGTCCGTGGACCTGTCGCGGCACGCGATCCACGAGCACCACCTCATGGACGAAATGGTCGAGCACCTGGACGAAACCGACCCGCACGCGGCCGAATGGCAGGAGTGCTGCAGGAAGCTGTGCGAGCGCATCGAGCACCACCTGGGCGAGGAGGAGCAGAAGTTCTTCCCGCAGGCCGGCGAGGTGCTCACGGAGGAGCAGAAGCACCAGCTGGGTCGGGAGTACCAGGCGGAGTTCGCCGCCCTGCGCGTCAAGCAGGAGGCGTGAGCGACTTTATGATGGCGGCCTCCAGGAACAGGAGCCGCCATGTCCGACCTCAACGCCGATTTCGAAGCCGCCGTCGCCAATTCCAAGAAGCTTTCCCAGCGGCCGGACAACGCCACGCTGCTGAAGCTCTATGGCCTGTACAAGCAAGCCACGGCCGGTGACAACGCGGAGAAGAAGCCCGGCTTCAGCGACATGATCGGCCGCGCCAAGTGGGATGCGTGGAACGGCTTCAAGGGCAAGAGCAGCGACGACGCGAAGCGGGAGTACGTCGCGTTGGTGACCTCCCTGTCGTAGGTTGGGTTCGCCGCAGGCGACCCAAACAGGGTGTTGGGGGTGCGCTTCGCGCAACCCAACCTACACGCCAGGCTACGCCTTCTTCCGCGCCTCGTGCCGGGCCAGCCCCTGCTCGAAGGCACCCAGCGGATCTTCCTGTGCCAGCAGCTCGTCGAGGTTCTTCACGATCTCCGCTTCGATGCGGTGCTTGAACATGCCCAGCAGGAAGCCCAGGTGCGCCTGCAGCTCGAAGCGCCCGCGCGTCACCTTCAGCTCGCCGCGCGCACCCGGCCGGTGGAAGCTCACGCTGTCGCCGTCCTCGCCCTGCGCGTAAGCGCACTCCATCGACAACTTGCCGCGCGCCACCTCGGCCCAGCGCAGCGCCAGCTTGCGGGCGTCCGCGAGCCCCAGTGCGTGTTCGCGCACGATGTGGATGTCAGCCACCCGCAGCCTCCTTTAGGCGGCGATGCCGTTCTTCCTTGGGCAGCTCCGATAGCCGCCGGCTCGCCTCGTAGAACTTCTGCCAGTCGCCGCCCTGGGCCTGGAACAGGGCCTCGAAGCCCGGCACCAGCTCGTCGTACGCCGCCTGGGCGCCGAAGAACGCGTTGTTCGCTTCGCGCACCCAGCGGTCGTAGCCCCGCCAGAGCGCCGGATCGAAACCGGAACGCGCCTTGATGGCCTCGTACTCGGCGCGAAAATCGGCCATGACCTTCTGCTTGGCCTGTTCCTTCGCGTCCGGGCTCATGCCGGGCGTGTCGTACACCGCCTTGAGCCGCTCGCGCGTGCTGCGCGAGAGCGCCCGGAACAGGCGCCGGCGCTCGTCGAAGGCCGCGTAGTCCTGCCGCGCCTTGTCGCCGGCCTGCGATTGCAGCCACTTCACGCCGCCGATGCGTTCCACCGCGGTGGCGAAGGACTCGTTGAACATGGTGTCGTTCTTCACGTAGATGACCTGGTGCGCCAGCTCGTGGAAGATGATGCGGGCCAGCTCGCCCTCGGGATAGTTGACGAAGGTGTTCAGCAGCGGGTCGCCGCCGGCCCAGTTCATGAGGCCCAGCGTCGAATACGCGGTCACCGGATAGGCACTGGCCTCCCAGCCCTGTTGCTGCAGCTCCTTCGCCTCGGCGCGGGCCTTGGCTTCATCGTAGTAGCCGCGATAGCCGACGCAGCCGGTTACCGGGAAGCACCAGGTCTTGAGTTCCAGCGAATACGCGGGCGCGGCGGTCACGTTCCACACTGCGGCAGTGCGGTGCAGGTCGGCGTAGCGGCGATAGCTCGGGTTGTCCGGCAGCTTCAGTTCGCGGCTGGCGTAGTCGCGGATGCGCTGCGACAGCTCCAGCCGCTCGCGTAGCCGCGGCGTGATCTTCGGGTCCTGCAGCAGTTCGTTCACCGGCGCGGCCGCGCCCATCAGCCGCAGGTGGCCGGAGACCGACTGCCAGTAGTAGCCGAGGTTCGCGCATCCCGAGAGGCAGAGCGTCGCCGCCACCGCCACCACCACCACGCCCGCCAGTCCCATGAACAGTGCCTTCTTCCTCACGCGGGCCGGACTTCGACCAGGCAATCGTAGAACACGGGAGCCCGCCCCAGGTCGGTCAGCTTCTGGCTGGTGAGCTCGTTGACGTTGGTGCCGTTGAGGCCCAGCTTGCGCCACCAGATGCCCAGGCCGTTGACGACGCCGGGCCGCGCACGGGGCGACACGCGCGCCTTGCACATGTATTCGCCGCGGTCGTTGAACACGCGCACCACCTGTTGGTCGGTGATGCCACGCGCCGCCGCATCGCTGGCATGCATCTCCAGCAGCGGCTCGCCCTCGATGTCACGCAGGCTCTGCACGTTGACGAAGGTCGAATTCAGCCAGTTGCGCGCGGGCGGCGAGATCATCGCCAGCGGATAGCGCTCGCAGCTGCCGGCCACCTCGTAGTTCGGCAGGTGGTCCGGAAGGCCGTCGAGGCCCTGGCGCGCCAGGCGCTGGCTGAAGAACTCGCAGCGGCCGGACGCGGTGGGAAAGCCGCCGTTGGCAAAAGGCGCATCCGGCACCGCCAGGTTCGCGTAGCCCTGGCGCAGCAGCAGGTCGAAGTCGACCTTGTCGCCGAAGGCACGCCGGCACAGGCTCTCGTCGCTTTCCCGGAAGCATTCGTCCGTGAACCCCATGCGCTGCGCCAGCGCGCGGAACACGTCCGTGTTGGTCCGCGCCTGCCCCACGGGCGGGATCGCGGGCTGGTTCAGCATCACGTCCGTGTGGCCGTACGAGGTGTGGATGTCCCAGTGTTCCAGCTGCGTCGTCGCCGGCAGCACGTAGTCGGCGTAATCGACGGTGTCCGTGGGGAACTGCTCGATGACGACGGTGAAGAGGTCCGGCCGCGCGAAGCCGCGCGCCACCTTCGAGGACTCGGGCGCCACGGCGAGCGGGTTGCTGTTGTAGACGACCACCGCTTCGATCACGGGGCCGAAGGCGGCCGACGCCGGCCGCAGCAGGTCGTCGCCGATCGTCACCATGTTGATCGTGCGCGGGGTGCGGCCGGCCAGCAGGTCGGGCCGCTGCAGCGCCGCGCGGTCGGCGGGATAGAAGCCGCCGCTGGAAAGCAGCAGGCCGCCCGCGCGATGACGCCAGGCGCCCACCAGCGCCGGCAGGCAGGCCACCGCGCGCACCGCGTTGCCGCCGCCGCGCACGCGCTGCATGCCGTAGTTCAGGCGGATCGCCGCCGGCTTGGTGGTGCCGTAGTCACGCGCCAGGTCCCGGATCTGCTGCGCGGGGATGCCGCAGACCGCCGCCGCGCGTTCCGGCGACCAGCGCAGGACCCGCTCGCGCAGCGCCTCCCACCCCAGGGTGTGCTGCGCCAGGTAGTCGTGGTCCAGCCAGTCGTTGGTGACGAGCTCGTGCATCAGCGCCAGCGCCAGCGCGGCGTCGGTGCCGGGCAGCAACTGGAGGTGCTCGTGGCACTTTTCCGCCGTTTCGCTGCGGCGCGGATCGATGCACACCAGCCTGGCGCCCGCGCGCTTGGCCTCCTGTGCGATGCGCCAGAAGTGCAAGTTGCTCGCGATGGAGTTGCTGCCCCAGATGACGATCAGCTTCGCCTCGGCGAAGAACTCCACCTTCATGCCGACCTTGCCGCCGAGCGTCTGCACCAGCGCTTCCGCCCCCGCCGAGGCGCAGATCGTGCGATCGAGCAAGGAGGCGCCGAGCCGGTGGAAGAAGCGGCCCGCCATCGCCTCGCCCTGCACCAGGCCCATCGTGCCGCAGTAGCTGTAAGGCAGGATCGCCTGCGGGTCGCGCGCGGCGATCTCCTTCAGCCGCCGGGCGATGTCGTCCAGCGCGACGTCCCACGCCACCGGCTCGAACCCGCCGGAACCCTTGGGGCCGACGCGGCGCACGGGCTGCAGCAGCCTGTCGGCATGGTAGGTGCGCTCCACGTAATGGGACACCTTGTTGCAAAGCACGCCGCCGGTGGGCACGTGCGCGGGGTTGCCCTGCACGCGCAGCGCCACGCCGTCCTGCACCGTCGTCACGAGCGAGCAGGTGTCCGGGCAATCGTGCGGGCAGGCGCCCAGCACCTGTTGCTGCCTAGGGGAATCGCTGAAGGTCGGCATAGGGACGGCCATGCCTTGCATTGTGACGAAATCGAGATCAGGACGTGCAGCCGACAGCGAGACGCAAGCTCGACCGACCACAATTCCCGCCATGCTCAATCGCCGTACCTTCACCCGCGCCGCCGCCGGCGCGGTGGCCCTCGTCGCCGCCCCCGCCCTGCGCGCGCAGGGCGACCGCCTCGTGCTCGCCCAATCGGCCGCCTTCAGCGGCCCCGCCGCGCAACTGGGCATCCAGTTCCACCTGGGCGCCAAGCTGTACCTGAGGCAGGTCAATGCAGCGGGCGGCGTGCACCGCCGGCAGCTGGAAATCCTGAACCTGGACGACGGCTACGAGCCGGATCGCTGCGCGGAGAACACCCGCAAGCTGATCACCGAGGACCCGCTGGCGCTCTTCGGCTACATCGGCACGCCCACCAGCGTGGCGGCGCTGCCGATCGCCACCGCCGCCAGGCTGCCGTTCTGCGCGCCGTTCACCGGGGCGATGGCGCTGCGCGAGCCGTTCAACCGCTACGCCTTCCACCTGCGCGCCTCTTACAACGACGAGACCGAGCTGATCGTCAAGCAACTCACCTCGCTGGGCCTGCAGAAGATCGCGGTGTTCTACCAGAACGACGCCTATGGCAAGGCGGGCCTGGATGGCGTGGAACTCGCGCTGCGCTCGCGCAACATGAAGCCGATGGCGCTGGCGACCGTGGAGCGCAATTCGGTGGCCGTCGCACCCGCCGTGAAGACGCTGGTGGCCGCGCAACCCGACGCCATCGTGCAGATCGGCGCGTACAAGGCCTGCGCGGCGTTCATCCGCGCCGCGCGCGCGGCCGGCTTCGGCGGCACCTTCTTCAACGTGTCCTTCGTGGGCACGCAGGCGCTGGCCGACGAACTGGGCAAGGACGCTGCCGGCGTGGTGGTGTCGCAGGTGGTGCCCTCGCCCTACACCTCCGCGCGGCCGATCACGCGCGAGTTCCTGGACGCGGTGAAGAAGGGGGGCGGTGACCACCAGGCCAATTTCTCCAGCATGGAAGGCTATCTGGCGGCCAAGGTGCTGGTCGAGGGGCTGCGCCGCGGCAAGCCCACGCCCGACGGCCTGGTCGCGGGGCTGGAGAGCATGGGCAGCATGGACTTCGGCGGCTTCCAGGTGTCGTTCTCGGGGAACGACCATGTCGCCTCGAAGTTCGTGGAGCTGTCGATGCTGACGGGGGATGGGCGCGTGCGCACGTAACAGCCGAATACGGGCAGCCGAGCATCCGGACACAGAAGACGCGGAAGTTGCGCAGAAGACGCAAAAAAACCAAGAAGGTTTTTTCTCCCTTCTGCGTCCTCTGCGTAACGTCTGCGTCCTCTGCGTCCTCTGCGTCCGGTTGTTGGTTTTTCAGCTGATCTCGCGCACCTGCGCGAGCCCCTCCATGAAAGCCTGGCAGCGCAGCAACTGCTCCAGGCTCACGTACTCGTCGGGCTGGTGCGCCTGCATGATGCTGCCGGGGCCGCACACCACGGTGCGGATGCCGGCGTTCTTGAACAGGCCCGCCTCGGTGCCGAAAGCCACGTTGGTCGTGCGCTGCTCACCCGCCAGGCGCAGCGCCAGCCGCGTCACGTCGTCCTCGGCGGAGCCCAGGAAGCTGGGGATCTCGCAGATCGTCTCGAAGCGAAAGCCGGTGTCCGGTGCCACCTTCTGCATCGCCGGCTCCAGCGAACGCGCATAGGCCAGCACCTGCTCCTGCATCGCGCGGGCGTCCGCGGTCGGAAGGTCGCGGAATTCATAGCGGAACTCGGCGTCCCGCGGCACCACGTTGTCGGCGATGCCGCCGTGGAACTGGCCGACGCTGGCCGTGGAAAAAGGCACGTCGAAGCCCTCGTAGCGCCGCTCCTCGCGCTCGAAACCCTCCGCCATGTCGCGCACGCGAGAGACCACGCGGGCGGCCATCTCGATCGCGTTCACCGACTGCGGCGTCAGCGACGAATGCGCTTCCTTGCCGCGCACGCAGCAGCGGTAGCGGTACACGCCCTTGTGCGCGATGGCAGGCACCATGCTGGTGGGCTCGCCGACGATGCACGCCACCGGCCGGATGTTCGCGTCGCGCAGGTCCGCGATCAGTTCGCGCACGCCGAAGCAGCCCACCTCCTCGTCGTAGCTGAAGGCGAAGTGCAGCGCGAACGGCGCCTTGCTGTTCAGGAACAATTCCGCATGCGCCACCGCGGTGGCGATGAAGCCCTTCATGTCGGCGGAGCCCCGCCCGTAGAGGCGGCCGTCCTTCACCGCGCCCGACAGCGGATCGACGCTCCAGTCCTGCCCTTCCCAGGGCACGGTGTCGGTGTGGCCGGACAAGATCACGCCGGCTGGCTTGCCCTCGCCCAGCGTGGCGAACAGGTTGGCCTTGGAACGCTGCGCGTTGTAGCTGAGCCGTGACTTCACGCCCAGGCGCGCGAGTTCATCCCGGATGACGTGGATGAGGTCGAGATTCGAGTTCTCGCTGATGGTGTTGATGCCGACGAGCGTGCGCGCGAGCTCCAGCGCGCGCGGAGCGGAAGAGGTGACA
Organism: Ramlibacter sp.; assembly: GCA_036263715.1. GTDB lineage: Bacteria > Pseudomonadota > Gammaproteobacteria > Burkholderiales > Burkholderiaceae_C > Ramlibacter. The sequence goes on along the minus strand of DATAGN010000389.1, from coordinate 5,021 downwards.
GCCATGCCGCGATTGTCACGGATATCCCCTCATAGGCACGCCCCTTGCGGGTGGGTAGACTGCCGGACTCCCCCGGAAGAACGTACTCCCCATGAAGCTCCTGGACTCCATCGTCACCGAAGCCGCGTCCATCGTCGCCGTGCGCCGCGACATCCACGCCCACCCCGAACTCTGCTTCCAGGAAGTGCGCACCGCCGACCTCGTGGCGGCGAAGCTCACGGAGTGGGGCATTCCCGTGCATCGCGGCATGGGCAAGACCGGCGTGGTCGGCATCGTGAAGAACGGCACCTGCGCCCGCGCGATCGGCCTGCGCGCCGACATGGACGCCCTGCCCATGCAGGAGTTCAACACCTTCGCGCATGCCAGCCAGCACGCCGGCAAGATGCACGCGTGCGGCCACGACGGCCACACGGCGATGCTCCTGGCTGCGGCGCGCCACTTCGCAAAGAACCGCCATTTCGACGGCACCGTGTACCTGATCTTCCAGCCGGCCGAAGAAGGCGGCGGCGGCGCGCGCGAGATGATCCGCGATGGCCTGTTCGACAAGTTCCCCATGGACGCGGTGTTCGGCATGCACAACTGGCCCGGCGGCCAGGTCGGCCGCTTCGCCGTGAGCCCCGGTCCGGTGATGGCGTCCACCGCCGAATTCAAGGTCAGGATCCGTGGCAAGGGCGGCCACGGCGCCATGCCGCACCTGGGCACGGACCCCGTGCCGATCGCCTGCCAGGTCGTGCAGGGTTTCCAGGCCATCGTCAGCCGCAACATCAAGCCGATCGATGCCGGCGTGATCTCGGTGACCATGATCCATGCCGGCGAGGCCACCAACGTGATCCCCGACAGCTGCGAACTGCAGGGCACCGTGCGTGCCTTCCGCGAAGATGTGCAGGACCTGATCGAAAGGCGCATGAAGCAGGTGGCCGAACACACCTGCGCGGCGCACGACGCGAGCTGCGAATTCGAGTTCCACCGGAACTACCCCGCGACCGTCAATTCGACGGCGGAGGCGGAGTTCGCGCGCAAGGTGATGGCCTCCATCGTCGGCGAGGACAACGTGCTGGTGCAGGAGCCCACGATGGGCGCCGAGGACTTCGCCTTCATGCTGCAGGCCAAGCCGGGCGCGTACTGCTTCATCGCCAACGGCGACGGCAGCCACCGGGAGTTCGGCCATGGCGCCGGCCCGTGCACGCTGCACAACCCCAGTTACGACTTCAACGACGACCTGATCCCGCTGGGGGCCACCTACTGGGTGCGCCTGGCCGAGGAGTTCCTCGCCAAGGGTCGCGCATGAGCCTGGAGCTTTCCGCGTTCTCTTCGACCTATGCCGAAGCGCGGCAGAAATTCCTGGACGCGGCGGCCGACGCCCGCCTGCTGGTCGAAGCGAAGGCCTATCCCGCCACCGGCCTGCAAGGCGAGGACCTCGCCATGGACGTCGCCCGCGACGGTCATCCCAGCGCCGCCCGGCTGCTGGTGCTGACCAGCGCCTGCCACGGCGTCGAGGGCTTCTGCGGCAGTGGCGTGCAGGTGGCGGCGTTGCGCGACGAGGAATTCCGCCGGCGTGCGGCCGACCGCGGCGTGGCGGTGCTCTACGTGCACGCGCTCAACCCGTTCGGCTTCTCGCACCTGCGCCGCACCACCCACGAGAACGTCGACCTCAATCGCAACTTCCACGATTTCGACGCGCCGCTGCCGCGCAACGAGGCGTATGCCGAACTGCATCCGCTGCTGGTGCCGCCAAGCTGGCCGCCCTCCGCGGACAACATGCAGCGCATCGGGCAGTACATCGCCCAGCACGGCATCAAGCACTACCAGCAGGTCATCTCCGGCGGCCAGTACGAGTTCGCCGATGGCCTGTTCTACGGTGGCCAGGGACCGTCCTGGAGCAACCTGGCCATTCGCGAGGTGTTGCGCACGCACGGCCGGCGGCCGGGCCGCATCGCCTGGATCGACTTCCACACCGGCCTGGGCCCGAGCGGCGTGGGCGAGCGCATCTATGCGGGGCGCGACGATCCCGGTGCGACGGCACGTGCCACGGCCTGGTGGGGCGGCGAGGGCCGCACGCCCGTGACCTCGATCTACGACGGCTCGTCCACGTCGGCGGTGCTCACCGGCATGATGTTCACGGCCGCCTACGACGAGTGCCCGCAGGCCGAGTACACCGGCATGGCGCTGGAATACGGGACGGTGCCGGTGATGGACACCTTCCATGCGCTGCGCGCCGAGCAGTGGCTCCACCGGCATCCTCAGGCGCCGGCGGAAGTCGCCGACGGCATCCGCGCGCTGGTCAAGCAGGCCTTCTACACGGAGACGGATGCCTGGAAGCAGCAGGTGCTCGCGCAGGCGCGCGAGGCGCTGTTCCAGGCGGTGGAAGGGCTGGCGGCCTGATCCCTGTTGGGGCGCGGCTTCGCCGCAACCCAAGCTAGGAGAACGCGGAGCCCGTGGCGCCTACCACGCGCTGATCTGCGACTGGCGGATCAGGCGTCGCGCACGCACCGTCAAGGGAGACCCCGGCGGCTGCGGTGCCTGCACGCAGTCGAGTGCTGCCCGGCCGGAGCTGATGGCCGCCGCCCGGCAGACTGCTCTCCAGGTGATGGGGACGATTCCCTCGATCGGCTGCAAGGAAGAGGTGCCGACGAGCCTGGGGCTGTTCGCGGCGGTGGCGGGCGGCGAGATCGCTTTCATGTGGCGAACTCCGGAAGTGGGGGGCCAGTGTCGCCACCCCCGCCACACGGCGCATCACCCGCACGAGTGAGCACCGTGGCGCCATCACGCGATGGTCAGGGCGCCGCTGCCCGCGTGCTGGCCATCACCAGCAGCCCGTCGAAGATCAGGCTGTCCACCAGTTCGAAGCCCACCGACATGTGCGGCGCCATCTTCCAGCCGGCGCCGCCCGTCATGTAGCAGGCCGGCTCGGCGCCACAGCGCTGGCGCACGTGCTGGACCATGCGCTCGATCGCGCCGGCGATGGCGAAGGTGCCGCCGCTGGTGAGCGCGTCGCTCGTGTTGGTGGGGAACTCGCAGACTTCGCCCGTCGGCACGTGCAGCCCCGCCGTGCCGCTTTCGAGCGCGCGCAGCATGATCCCGTGGCCGGGCAGGATGAAGCCGCCCAGGAAGCGTCCCGAGGGATCCACCGCCTCCACCGTGACCGCGGTGCCGACCATCACCACCACCATCGGGCGTGCGGCCCCGGCGGCCAGCATGCGCTGGCGTGCGCCGATCATCGCCACCCATCGGTCCGCCCCCAGGCGCGTCGGATGGTCGTAGCCGTTGACGAGCCCGGCTTCGGCCGCACTCGACACGACCCAGTGCGCGGGGAGCGGCCAGTGTTCCTCCATCTGCTCCTCGACACGCCGCTTGACCGCATCGCCGGCAACGCAGCATCCCAGCATGGTGTCCGGCGGGACGAGGCGCGACCACTCGCCGTCGGCCAGCTTGTCGATGTTCTCCAGGAATTCGGCGCCCGATGCGATGGGCTGCGCGTCGACGCTGGCCTGCGGATACAGCGCCCACTTCAGGCGCGTGTTGCCCACGTCGACGGCCAGGAAGCTCATGTCGCGAACGCCTCAGCCGGCCGCCTGCAGCGGCGCACGCAAGGCGCCGACTTCGTCGAGCAGCGCCTGCTCCTGGGCGTGCACCGCGTTGGCGTCCTGCGCGACGCGCTGCAAGGCGCCCTGCAGGTTCCTGCGTGCCTCGCGCGCCGCCTCGCTGCCCTGCGCGGCCGACGCTTCGCCGGCCTGGTCCGCCAGCCGCGCGCCCTGCACGCGCCAGGCCTTGGCCGGTTCGTCCAGCACCTGCTGCAACGAACTCATGAACGATGCGCGGCGCGTGGCCGCGCTGCGGCAATGCTCCACGACCTGCTGCGTCGCGGAACTGGCGGCGCGCAACTGCTTCAGGCGGGCGACCAGCAGTTCGCAGCGCGCCGTGTCCTGCGCGATCTGGGCCTGCACATCCGCATCGCCGCCTTCCGCCTGGCGGGCCTTGAGCTGGTTGCGCATGTCCTGCAGCCAGCGCGCTCCCTGGTCCATGATCTTCTCCAGCGCGCGCACCTCCACCTCGATTTCCACCAGGGTGCGCTCGACCGCCGGCTCCGACTGCAGGCGCTTTTCGATCGCCCGCACGTGCTCGGCGAATGCCTCGCCGGAACGCGCGACCTGGTCGTACTGCGCGCGGAAGCCCTCCGCAGCCTCCTTGCCCTTGCCGGTGGCACGCGCCAGCCAGCCGCGCGGCTGCACCAGCGCGAAGTCGACGGCCTCCAGCGCATCGTGCAGGGCCTTGCCCGCGCCGGCCACGCTGCGCCAGTCGCGTCCACCGAGTTGCGCTTCCAGCTGGTGGCGCAGGTCGACCAGCCGCCGGACGTGGCCGCTGCCGGCATCCGCAGCCAGCTGGTCCAGGTACGCCGCCGGCGAGACGACCTTGGGCTTGACCTTCAGCTGCGCCAGCTTCGCCGGCGTCATCAGCGAGGCGGTGCGGTCATCGTCGGGGTCGTCACGCATGGCCGCCATGTTAATCCTGCCGGATGAGCTCACAAAGCGCCGAGCCAGCAGGCGCGTTGGATTGCCGCCATCTTGTTGTCCACCTTCAGCTTGCCCATGGCGTTGGCCAGGTGGTAGTTGACCGTGCGCTCGGTGCATTGCAGCTGCAGCGCCGTCTCGCGGGCCGTCTTGCCCTGGAACGCCAGTTCCAGGCATTCGCGCTCGCGCGGGCTCAGGGTCGACCGGGCCGCGGCGATGGCGCGCTTGACCGGCGGCCAGACGTTCAGGGCCGACCAGGCCACCAGCGCCGCATCGCCGCGGTCGTCCAGCTCGCGCGGGCTGAAGAGGAAGCATTCGAAGGAGCGGCCGGCGGGCAACGGGAACTCCACCCGCACCACGGTCTGGTAGCCGTGCGCGCGCCACAACAGGCGCCAGCGGCTCGCGCCCTGCGGGTCGGACTTGGAGATGGTCTGCCAGGCCACCAGCGGTGCGTCGGAATCGCGCCAGCGGGCGCCGAAGTCCTCGCTCTGCGCCAGGGCCAGGGCGGCGTCC
>DATAGN010000388.1:0-4632 GCA_036263715.1 Ramlibacter sp. | reverse complement strand
CGTGCCGCAGGACACGGTGCTGTTCAACGACACCGTCGCCTACAACATCGCCTACGGCCGCCCCGGTGCGACGCAGGAAGAGGTGGTGGAGGCCGCGCGCGCGGCGCGCATCCATGACTTCATCGCGTCCACGCCGCGGGGCTACGAAACGATGGTGGGCGAACGGGGGCTGAAGCTCTCCGGCGGCGAGAAGCAGCGGGTGGCGATCGCGCGCACGCTGCTGAAGAACCCGCCGATCCTGATCTTCGATGAAGCCACGTCGGCCCTGGACAGCGCGAACGAGCGGGCGATCCAGGGCGAGCTGAAGACTGCGGCGAGCGGCAAGACCACGCTGGTGATCGCGCACCGCCTGTCCACCGTCGTCGATGCGCACGAGATCCTGGTGATGGAGCTGGGCCGCGTCATCGAGCGCGGCACGCACCAGCAGCTGCTGGCGCAGGGCGGGCGTTACGCGGACATGTGGGCGCTGCAGCAGAGCGCGGAGGGGGAGAGTTTCAAGGACGTGATGGGGATGTGACTTGGCCAACGACGCCGACTACGCCGAATACATCGCCCACGCCGATTTCCGCGCCGGCTTGCCGGCCGGCCGCTTCCGCGTGATCGTGGACCCCAAGCAGGCGCGCCGCTTCATCGCCCGGCGCCTGCTGCTCGTCGTCTTCGTGCTGCCCCTCATCGGCGTGGGCATCGCGCTCGCCCTGCAGGGCAACACATGGGGCGGCGCGCTGCTGGTGTTCGCGGGCGTGGCGCTCAACCGCATCGTGATGTGGCAGGCGCCCAAGCTGGTGCTGCACATGGCCAGCCGCGACCCCGCCGTGTACGACTACGTCACGCAGAACGGGATCTTGGAAGTGCGCAGGGCGGCATGACGATGCGCATCCGTCCTTATGAAGAAGCCGACGAGCCGCAGGTCATCGCGCTCTGGCAGGCCTGCGGCCTCACGCGGCCCTGGAACGATCCGCGCAAGGACATCGCACGCAAGCTCGCCGTGCAGCGCGAGCTGTTCCTGGTCGGCGAGCAGGGCGGCGACCTGGTCGCCTCCGTGATGTGCGGCTACGACGGCCATCGTGGCTGGATCAACTACCTGGCCGTCGATCCCGCGCATCAACGACAGGGTCTCGCGACGCAGCTGATGCGAGAAGTCGAGGGCCTGCTGCGCGCCGCCGGCTGCCCCAAGCTGAACCTGCAGGTGCGCAGCAGCAATGCGGCGGTGGTCGGCTTCTACCAGAGCCTCGGTTATGCGCAGGACGAGGTGATCTCCCTGGGCAAGCGGCTGGTGCGCGACGACTGAGATCGGGCATGCACCTGGTTCGACCCGCACGCGAATACCTTCCCGCCTACGTGGAGGCACTCGAGCGCGGCTGGTCGCCGAACAACGAGCGTCCCGAAGCTGCCGCGCGGGAAGAGCTCGCGAGCATCGCCGCCGACCCGGCCGCCTTCCTGGCCGCGATCGACAATCCGGCGGGTGGCGGGCCCCCGGTGACACTGCCGGATGGCAGCACGGTCCCGCGCCTGCCCGGCATCCGCCGCTGGATGTGGGAGGACGGCTTTATCGGCAACATCGGCTTGCGGTGGCAGCACGGCACGCCGGAGCTGCCGCCGTACTGCCTGGGCCACATCGGTTATTCCGTCGTGCCGTGGGCGCAGGGGCGCGGCCACGCGACCGCGGCGCTGAGGGTGATGCTGCAGGAGGCGCGCCGGCTGCGCCTGCCCTACGTGGAGATCACGACGGACCCGGACAACCTGGCCTCGCAGCGCGTGATCGCCAAGGCAGGCGGCATCCTGCACGAGCGCTTCACCAAGCCGGCCGCCTTCGGCAGCCGACCCTGCCTGCGCTATCGCGTGCAGCTGGACGACTGAGATGCGCATCGGCCTCGTCTCCGACACCCACAACCTCCTGCGGCCGCAGGTGCTGGACTACCTGCGGGGCAGCGACCACATCATCCACGCCGGCGACATCTGCGGCGACGCGGTGCTGCAGGCGCTCGAACAGCTCGCGCCACTCACGGTGGTGCGGGGCAACAACGACAAGGGAGCATGGGCGAAGCCCCTGCCCGAACGCACGACGGTGCTGCTCGGTGGCGTGGCCGTGCACGTGATCCACGACCTCAAGGAGCTGCAGCTGCCAGTCGACGCGGGCGTGGTGATCTCGGGCCATTCGCACAAGCCGGTGGTGCAGGAGCGTGAAGGCATCCTGTACGTGAACCCCGGCAGCGCGGGGCCGCGCCGCTTCAAGCTGCCGATTTCGGCCGGCGAACTGCGCATCGTGCGCGGACAGGTCACTGCGCAGCTCGTGCACTTCTGAGGTGCGGCACTCGCGCCATCGGCCGACAGCGGACGAGCCGATGCCGCCCGACAATAGCCGGATGCCCCGACACCGCAACAACTCCACGCGCCTCGCGCGCCAGGCCACCGAACTCGCGGTCGCCGTTCCGCAGGTCGTGGCGCATCGCCTCACCCGCATGGCGTTGGCCGGGCCGGTGCTCAGCGCGCGCGACCGCCGCGAGTTCCACGGCATGGCGCAGGAAAAGGTGCATGCCTTCTGGCAGTCGTGGTTCGCCATGGGCTGGGCGATGACGCAGGCCGTGCAGCAGGCGTGGATCGCGGCGCTGCAGGGCGCGCGGGTGCCGCTGCTGGACACGCAGAGGATCCTGTCCCAGGGCATGGCGCCGGTGCACCGGAAAGCGACGGCCAATGCGCGGAGGCTGGCGCGGCTGCTATAGGGGCCCAGGCTCCTAGGCGTCGTCATAATGCCCGGCCATGGAAACCAAGTGGCTGGAAGATTTCGTCAGCCTGGCCGAGACGCGCAGCTTCAGCCGCTCCGCGCAGCTGCGGCACGTGACGCAGCCGGCCTTCTCGCGCCGCATCCAGGCGCTGGAGGCCTGGGCCGGCACGGACCTCGTGGACCGCAGCTCCTACCCCACCCGCCTCACCCCCGCCGGCGAAACGCTGTACGCGCAGTCCCTGGAGATGCTGCAGGCGCTGCACAACACGCGCGCCATGCTGCGCGGGCACGCCACGGCCGGCCAGGACGTGATCGAATTCGCGGTGCCGCACACGCTGGCCTTCACCTTCTTCCCCGCCTGGGTCACCAGCCTGCGTGACAAGTTCGGCCCCATCAAGAGCCGCCTGATCGCACTGAACGTGCACGACGCCGCCATGCGCCTGGTCGAAGGCAGCTGCGACGTCCTCATCGCCTACCACCACGCGTCGCAGCCGCTGCAGCTGGACCCGCAGCGCTACGAGATGGTGACGCTGGGCACCGAGACGCTGGCGCCGTACTGCAAGCCGGACGCCAGCGGCGAGCCGATGTTCCGCTTGCCGGGGCGGCCCACGCACCCGCTGCCTTACCTCGGTTACGCCCCCGGCGCCTACCTCGGGCGCGTGACGGAACTGCTGCTCAAGCAGTCCGGCACGCCCATCCACCTCGATCGCGTTTACGAAACGGACATGGCCGAAGGCCTGAAGGTCATGGCCATGGAAGGCCACGGCGTCGCCTTCCTGCCGTACAGCGCGGTGCACAAGGAGCTGCGCGCGCGCAAGCTGGCCAGCCCCGTGCCGGCCGACCTGCAGGGGCTCGAGATCGCCATGGAGGTACGGGCGTATCGGGAGCGGCCCAATGGAAAGCAGGGAGGCAAGGGAACGACGCAGGCCCTGTGGGAATTCCTGGCGGCGTCGGCGGGCGAGGGGACGCTGGCGAAAGGCTGACGTGTCGGGGTTCGCCTGCGGGCTCACCACCGACCTACGGGGAGGTGCACCCGGGCATAAACCCTGCTTACCCGCACACGTTGGTGCGCCTAAGCTTCCGGACGCCATGGCGGCCGCTTTCGTGAAGCGCCGGCCCGCCTAGAATTTCGCCTTCTCAGCATTTGTTCCAAAGCGCTTCACCACAGGAGATCCCCATGAAGAAGAAGTTTTTGCTGGCGTTCGCCCTTGCGGCGGGTGCGGCCAGCGGCGCGTTCGCGCAGGCCAACGACACGCTGGCCAAGGCCAAGGCCGCCGGCAAGGTGGTGATGGGTGTGCGCGAATCCTCCGCCCCGCTGTCCTACACGCTCGGCGGCGGCCAGTTCACCGGCTACCACGTCGAACTGTGCCAGCGCATCCTGAAGTCGGTGCTCCCCGGCGTGTCGGTCGAGTACGTGCCCGTGACCTCTGCGAACCGCATCCCGCTGGTGCAGAACGGCACCGTGGACATCGAGTGCGGCTCCACGACCAACAACGCCACCCGCCAGAAGGACGTGTCGTTCGCGCTGACCACGTACGTCACCGAAGTACGCACCGCGGTGAAGGCCGATTCCAAGATCAACTCGGTCGCCGACCTGAACGGCAAGACCGTGGCCACCACCACCGGCACCACTTCGGTGGCGCTGCTGCGCAAGAACAAGCGCGCGCAGAACATCCAGTTCAAGGAGGTGTACGGCAAGGACCACGCAGACAGCTTCCTGCTGCTGGAGTCCGGCCGCGCCGACGCCTTCGTGATGGACGACAACATCCTGGCCGGACTGATCGCCGCTTCCGCCAACCCCAAGGCGTACAAGATCGTGGGCGAGACGCTGAACGTCGAACCGATCGCGATCATGATGCGCAAGGACGATCCCAAGTTCAAGAAGGCGGTGGACGACTACATCCGCGGCG
>DATAGN010000387.1:0-11402 GCA_036263715.1 Ramlibacter sp. | reverse complement strand
CGCCGCACCACCCCGTCCAGGCCCGGCTTTTACTTCCTCTGCGCCAATTTCCGGTACACCGTCGCCCGGCTGATCCCGAGCGACCTCGCCGCCTCCATCACGTTCCCCCGTGCGTCGGCGACCGCCTTGCGGATCAACGCGATCTCCACGTCGCGCAGGGGCACGCGCGCGGGATGCCATCCGCCCGCGGAGTGCACCACGCACGCCAGCCGCAGCCCGGACCACGAGGCGAGTTCCACCGGTGCCGGATCGGCGCGCTGCGCCAGGTCGAACAGCGGCTCCCAAGGCTGCGCGAACAACTCGCTGCAATGCACCGGTACCTGCGACACGAGCGCGGCCAGCATCTGCCGCGCCGCGGTGTTGCAGGCCACCACCCAACCATCGGGGTCGAGGCAGACGAGGCCGTCGTCGTCGTCACCGGGCAGGCGGCCCGGCCAGTTCAGGCGCAGGAGCAGGCGATGCGGCCGCGACAGGGCGAGCGCGTTCTCGATGCTGCGGGCCGACTGCGCCACCAGGTGCTTCAGTTCCGGCCGCTCCGCGGCATCGATGCCCGTGAGGTCCAGCATCCCGACGCAGCGCCCATCCGGCCCGAACAGCGGCGCACCGGCGCAGCTGTAGCAGCCGGTGTCCTGGAAGAAGTGCTCGCCGCGGTGCAGCCACACCGGTTGCATTTCGGCGAGCACGGCGCCGATCGCGGTGGTGCCCACGCTCGGCTCCGACAGGTCGACGCCGACGCGCGTGATCAGCGCCGCGCGCGCATCGCTGCGGTCGATGGCACCGTGCGCGTCGACCACCACGCCGTGCTCGTTGGTGAGGATGGCGAAGTAGCGCGTGCCGGCGATCGCACGGCCGAGCTGTTCCAGCACCGGACGGGCCGCGCTCGCCAGCAGGTGGTTGGCTTCCGCGGTGCGGCGCGCATGCTGCGCGGGCAGGACGTCGAAGGCCACGCGATCCTGCGGCCGCAGGCCGTTGGCCAGGCACCGGCGCCAGGACCGCTCGATCCATGCTCCCTCGTACCAGCCATGGACGAGCAGGTCGGCCAGCGAGCGGCCCTCCTGCATCACCGCCTGCCGCGCCCGCGCGATCTGCGCCAGGCGCGCCTGCGCGGGGTCGTGGGCGGGGGGGACGTTCATGCGCTGCTCCGGGGAGGAAAGCGCATTGTTCCATTTTGAGAATTTCGCGCCAGCCCGAAGGCAACCTAGGGTTTCGCCTAGGGAGACCCCGGGGGGCGAATTCAACAATGCCCGTCCCGGAGCCCACAGGAGAGACACGACATGCAGGTAGCACTCAAGGTCAACGGCAAGGCGTCCAGCATCGACGTCGCCCCCAACACATTGCTCGTCACCGCCATCCGCGAGCACCTGCGCCTGACCGGCACCCACGTGGGTTGCGACACCGCGCAGTGCGGCGCCTGCACCGTGCTCGTCAACGGCCGCGCCATCAAGTCCTGCAACACGCTGGCCGTGCAGCACCCCGGCGCCGAGATCACCACCATCGAGGGGCTCGCCCAGCCGGACGGCACCATGCACCCGATGCAGGCGGCCTTCAAGGAGTGCCACGGCCTGCAGTGCGGCTTCTGCACGCCGGGCATGGTGATGAGCGCGGTCGACCTGTGCCAGCGCCATCCGAATGCAGGCGAGGCCGAGATCCGCGAGCAGCTCGAAGGCAACCTGTGCCGCTGCACGGGTTACCAGAACATCGTGAAGTCGGTGCAGGCGGGCATGGCCGCGACCATCGCCGCCAAGCCCTGAGGAGACCACCATGGGTGCCAACGAGAACTTCGCGCAGCTGCCCCACATCGGCGAGGCGGTCCGCCGCAAGGAGGACTACCGCTTCCTCACCGGCAGCGGTCAGTACACCGACGACATCAACCTGCCCAACCAGCGCTACGCCGTGTTCGTGCGCTCGCCGCACGCGCACGCCACGATCCGCGGCGTCGACACTGCCCGCGCCGAGGGCATGGCCGGCGTGCAGCGCATCTTCACCGGCAAGGACATCGCCGGCAAGATGAACGGGCTGCCCTGCGGCTGGCTGATCACCAGCACCGACGGCACGCCCATGAAGGAGCCGCCGCACCCGGTGCTGGCCCTCGACAAGGTGCGCTACGTCGGCGACCACGTGGCGATGGTGGTGGCCGACACCGTGGAAGCCGCGCGCAACGCTGCCGAAGCCATCGTCGTCGACTACGACGTGCTACCGGCGGTGGTGGACGTGCGGGATGCGGCCAAGGCGACGGCGCTGCACGACGTGGCGCCCGACAACCGCTGCTACAAGTGGGCGATCGGCGACAAGGCGCAGGTGGACGCGGTGTTCGCGAAGGCGGCGCACGTGACGAAAATCGACCTGACGAACAACCGCCTGATCCCCAACGCGCTGGAACCACGCAGCGCCATCGGCAGCTACAACCGAGCGAACGACGAGTACACGCTCTACGTCTCCAACCAGAACCCGCACGTCGAGCGCCTGCTGATGACCGCCTTCGTGCTCGGGCTGCCCGAGCACAAGGTGCGCGTGATCGCGCCCGACGTGGGTGGCGGCTTCGGCTCCAAGATCTTCCTGTACGCGGAAGACGTGGCGCTGACCTGGGCGGCCAGGCAGATGAACTGCGCGATCAAGTGGACGGCGGACCGCAGCGAAGCCTTCCTCTCGGACGCGCACGGCCGCGACCACGTGACGCAGGCGGAGATGGCCATGGACAGCCAGGGCAAGTTCCTGGCGCTGCGCGTGCACACGGATGCCAACCTGGGCGCGTACCTCTCCACCTTCTCGACGGCCGTGCCGACCATCCTCTACGCCACGCTGCTGGCCGGCCAGTACACGACGCCGCAGATCTACGTGGAAGTGGATGCCTGGTTCACCAACACCGCGCCGGTGGATGCCTACCGCGGCGCCGGGCGTCCCGAGGCCACCTACCTGCTGGAGCGCCTGGTCACGCGCTGCGCGTGGGAGATGAACCTGCCGCAGGACGAGATCCGCGAGCGCAACATGATCACGGCCTTCCCGTACCAGACGCCCGTGGCGCTGCAGTACGACACCGGTGACTACCTGGGTGCCATGTTCAAGGCGAACGCACTGGCGGACGTGAAGAACTTCGAACAGCGGCGCAAGGCCAGCGAAGCAAAGGGCCTCAAGCGCGGCCTGGGCTACAGCAGCTATATCGAGGCCTGCGGCATCGCGCCGTCCAACATCGCCGGCGCCCTGGGCGCGCGCGCGGGCCTGTTCGAATGCGGCGAGATCCGCGTGCACCCCACCGGCAGCGTCACCGTCTTCACCGGCTCGCACAGCCACGGCCAGGGCCACGAAACCACCTTCGCGCAGGTCGTCGCCGCGCGCCTGGGCATCCCGGTGGAGAACGTCGACGTGGTGCACGGCGACACCGGGCGCGTGCCCTTCGGCATGGGCACCTACGGTTCGCGGTCGATCAGCGTCGGCGGCGCCGCCATCATGAAGGCGCTGGACAAGATCGAGGCCAAGGCCAAGAAGATCGCCGCGCACCTGATGGAAGCAGGCGACGGCGACGTCGAGTTCCGCAATGGCGAGTTCGTCATCAAGGGCACCGACAAGAAGGTGAGCTTCGGCCAGGTGGCGCTGACGGCCTACGTGCCGCACAACTACCCGCTGGACAAGCTGGAGCCGGGCCTGAACGAAACCGCCTTCTACGACCCGACCAACTTCACCTTCCCCGCGGGCACCTACATCTGCGAGGTGGAGGTGGACCCCGGCACCGGCAAGGTGCGGGTCGACCGCTTCACCGCGGTGGACGACTTCGGCACCATCATCAACCCGATGATCGTCGAGGGCCAGGTCCACGGCGGCGTGGTGCAGGGCCTCGGCCAGGCCCTGATGGAGCAGGCGGTCTACGATCGGGACACGGGCCAGCTGCTCACCGGCTCGTTCATGGACTACGCCATGCCGCGCGCGGACGACTTCCCGAACTTCACGCTGGACACCGTCTGCACGCCGTGCACCCACAATCCGCTGGGCACCAAAGGCTGCGGCGAGGCCGGCGCGATCGGCTCGCCGCCGGCGGTGATCAATGCTGTCCTGGATGCGCTGAAGGATCTCGGCGTGAAGGATCTCGACATGCCTGCCACGCCCGGACGGGTGTGGGAGGCGATCCAGGCGGCGAAGCAGCCCTGAGAACACGACGGAGACGAACACCATGTACCAATTCACCTTCGACCGTCCCTCTTCGCTCGCCGACGCCTCCCGCGCGGCAGCGGGCGAGAACGTGCGCGTGCTGGCCGGCGGCCAGACGCTGCTGGCGTCCATGAAGCTGCGCCTGGCCAATCCAGAGAAGCTGGTCGACCTGGGCGCGATCCCGGAACTGGCGGGCATCCGCCGCGAAGGCAACGCGCTCGTGATCGGCGCGATGGCGCGGCATGCGGATGTCGCGGCGAATCCGGAGGTGCGTTCGGCGCTGCCCGCGCTGGCGGATCTGGCCGGCGGCATCGGCGACCGGCAGGTGCGCGCCCTGGGCACCATCGGCGGCTCGCTGGCCAACAACGACCCGGCCGCCTGCTACCCGGCCGGCGCGCTGGCGCTGGACGCGACCATCCGCACGACCGCCCGCACCATCGCGGCCGACGACTTCTTCCAGGGCATGTTCGCGACGGCCTTGCAGGAAGGCGAGATCATCACGGCAGTCAGCGTTCCCATCGCCAGGCGCGCTGCGTACATCAAGTTCAAGCAGCCGGCTTCGCGCTTCGCCCTCATCGGCGTGTGCGTGGCGCAGACCGACAGTGGCGTGCGCGTCGCGGTCACCGGCGGCGGCAACGGCGTGTTCCGCCACACCGGGCTGGAAGAGGCGCTCACGCGCAGCTTCACGCCGGAAGCAGCGGCGGCGGTGAAGATCGACAGCAGCGAGCTGTCGGCAGACCTGCATGCGAGCGCGGCGTACCGCGGGAACCTGATTTCGGTGCTGGCGCAGCGGGCAGTGGCGAAGGCGCTGGGGTAGGTTCTCTCTCCCTTGCTTTCTCCCTCTCCCGCTCGCGGGAGAGGGCGGGGGTGAGGGCAGGGCGCGCCACCCCCCTCACCCCAACCCTCTCCCGCAGCGGGAGAGGGGGACAATGCCAGCATGACGCTTCCAGTCTCTTCCATCGACACCCTCCAGCAGTCCCTCGAATCCGCCGGCTACTTCGCCGAGCGGCGCCTGGCCACGGCGGTGTTCCTGGCGCTCAAGCTGCAGCGGCCGCTGCTGCTGGAAGGCGAGCCGGGGGTGGGCAAGACGGAGCTGGCCAAGGCGCTCGCCACGGCCTTGCAGCGCTCGCTGATCCGCCTGCAGTGCTACGACGGCCTGGAACTGCGCGAAGCCCTCTACGAATGGAACTACGCGGCGCAGCTGCTGCACATGCGCGCGGCCGAGGGCAAGGAAAGCATCGACCAGGTGGAGCGCGAGGTCTACCAGGACCGCTACCTCATTCGCCGCCCGCTGCTGCAGGCGCTGCAGGCGCCGGAGCCCGGCGCGGTGCTGCTGATCGACGAGGTCGACCGGGCCGACGAACCCTTCGAGGCCTTCCTGCTGGAGTACCTCGGTGAGTACCAGGTCAGCATCCCGGAGATCGGCACGATCTCCGCGCGGGCGACGCCGGTCACCATCCTCACCAGCAACCGCACGCGCGAACTGAACGACGCCGTCAAGCGTCGCTGCCTGTACCACTGGCTCGACTACCCGGATCGCGACCGGGAGCTCGCGATCGTGCGCGCCCGCGTGCCCCAGGCCGGCGACGCGCTGTCCCGCCAGGTGGCGCAGTTCGTCGGCCGCCTGCGCAGCCAGCCTTTCGCCCAGGCCTTCCAGCGCGCGCCCGGCATCGCCGAGAGCGTCGAGTGGGCCAAGGCGCTGGTGGCGTTGGACACGCTGGCGCTCGACCCCGAAGTGGTTGCCGACACCGCGGGCATCCTCTTCAAGCAGCGCGAGGACGTCGCCGCGCTCACGCGCGAGCTCGCCACCGAGCTGCTCAAGCCCGAAGCCGAGCCGGTCTGAGGGCTCCTGGATGCCGAACCTCGGCGACGCCCGCAGCGGCAAGTTCGCGGACAACATCGCGGGCTTCGGCCGCGCGCTGCGCCGCGCCGGACTGCGGGTGGACAGCGCCCGCATCGCCCTGGCCCAGCAGGCGGCGCAGCTGGTCGGCCTCGCGCGCAAGGACGACCTCGCGGCCGCGATGGAATCCGTGCTGGTCAGCCGCGAACAGGAGCGCGAGGTCTTTCGCGAACTGTTCGACGCCTACTTCCGCGACCCCGAGATGGCCCACAAGCTCCTGGCCCAGATGCTGCCCTCCACGCAGGGGCAGGCGGAGAAGTCGAAGCGCCGCCCGCGCGTGAGCGATGCCCTGGCGCCGCAGAAGCGCTTTGGCGATGCCGAGCGCAAGCCGGACAAGGAGATCGACGTCGACGCAGCGATGACGGCCAGCGAGCTGCAGCGCCTGCGGCACGCCGACTTCAACGCGCTGAGCGCCGGCGAGTACCACCTCGTGGAGCGCCTGGCGCGGGACATCGCGCTGCCGGTGCCGCAAGTGGAGATGCGCCGCATGCGCCCGGGCACGCGCGGCACCCGGATGCACTGGTCGCGGTCGCTGCGGCACGCGGCGCACACCGGCGGCGAACTGCTGGTGCTGCGGCGCATGCAGCGCAGCCGCGAGCCGCTGCCCCTGCTGGTGCTGGTCGACGTCTCCGGCTCCATGGAGCGTTATGCGCGCCTGCTGCTCGCGTTCCTGCACACCGCCACGCGGGCGCACCGCCGGCGCGACGTGTTCGCCTTCGGCACGCACCTGACCGACCTCACGCCCGCGTTCCGCCTGGGCGACACCGACGCGATGCTGGCGGCCGCCAGCACGGCGATCGAGGATTTCGCGGGCGGCACGCGGCTGGGCGAATCGCTCGCCACCCTGCGCAAGCACCATGCACGCCGGCTGGTCGGCCGCCGCAGCCTGGTCCTCGTCATCAGCGACGGCCTCGACACCGGCGAGCCCGACGAGCTCAGCCGTGAGCTGGACTGGCTGACGCACCGCTGTCGCAGGCTGCTGTGGCTGAACCCGCTGTTGCGTTACGACGGCTATGCTCCACTGGCGCGGGGCGCGGCGGTGCTGCACCGGCACGCGCATGCGATGCTCGCCGTGCACAACCTCGCGCGCCTGCGCGACCTGGCGGCCAGCCTGTCGGCATTGCTCGCGACCTAGAACGAGGACGAAAGAGTTCGAACATGGACATGCAAGGCAGCCGCCACCTGGCGGTCACGCAGCAACAGGCCTGGGAGGCGCTGAACGATCCCGAGGTGCTGAAGAAGTGCATCCCTGGCTGCGACAAGGTGGAGGCGACGGGCGAGAACCAGTACGCCATCGGCATGGGCGTGAAGATCGGCCCGGTGTCCGCCCGCTTCGCCGGCAAGATCCTGCTGTCCGACGTGAATCCCCCCAGCAGCTACACGCTGTCCTTCGAGGGCAACGGCGGCGCGGCCGGCTTTGGCAAGGGCAACGCCAAGGTGAATCTCGCCCCCGCCGCGGAAGGTTGCGACCTCACCTACACGGCGCAAGCGCAGGTGGGCGGCAAGATCGCGCAGGTGGGGCAGCGGCTCGTCGACGGGGTGGCCAAGTCGATGGCGGAGGACTTCTTCCGGCGTTTCGAGGAGGAGATGCAGCGGCGCTTCGCGCCGCCGCCGGTGGTCGAAGCGGCGCCGGCCGCGTCCCCCGCCATCGGCGAGCAGCCCGCGCTGCTTCCCGACAAGAACCCGTTGGCGCGCGAGCCCGGCAAGCGCATCCCGCTGTGGGGCTGGGGCTTGTTCGCCGCCGCGGTGGTGGTGGCGCTGCTGTTGCTGGTGCCCTGAGGATTCCCGATGCGCGCCGGGCCAAGCAGTTGCACCCGCCGCGCCGCCCTCGGCGCGCTGGCCGGCTGCGTGGCGACGCCTGCCTTCGCGGCCACGTATCCCGCGCGGCCGATCACATTGATCGTGCCGTGGCCGGCGGGCGGCCAGACCGACATCACGATGCGCATCCTGGCGGAGCTCGCCGGTCGCCAGCTCGGCCAGCCGGTGGTGGTGGAGAACCGCCCCGGCGCCGCCGGCACGCTGGTGGGCCCCGCGCTCCACGCCGCTGCACCGGACGGCTATGTCGCCGGCCAGTTGCCGATCACGCTGTATCGCGCGCCGCTGCAGCATCGCGTGCCGTGGAACCCGCTGCGCGACATCACGCCCGTGATCCAGGTCTCCGGCGTCACCTTCGGCATCGTGGTTCCGGCGGACAGCGCGCTGCGTTCCTTCGCCGACCTGCTCGCCTGGGGACGGCGCCATCCGGGGCAGCTGGTGGTGGGCTCCACCGGCATCGGCAGCACGGCGCACCTCGCCATGGAGGACGTGCTCTCGCGCGAGGGCGTGCGCTACCTGCACGTGCCGTACAAGGGCACGGCCGACCAGATGCTGGCCGTCGCTTCCAGGACCTTGATGGTGGGCGTCAACTCGACCGGCTTCGCCCCCTACGTGGACAGCGGCAGGTTGCGGCTGCTGGCCACCTTCGGCGCGCAACGCAGCAAGCGCTGGCCGCAGGTGCCGACGATGCGCGAGCTGGGGTATGCCGATGCGGTCTACACCTCGCCCTACGGCATCGGCGTGCCGGCGGGCGTGGAGCGGCAGGTCGTGCGCAAGCTGCACGACGCCTTCAAGTGGGCGATGTTCGATCCCGCGCACCTGCAGGAGCTGGCGCGCTACGAGCAGGAGCCGGATTACCTGGACAGCGCCGACTACGGCCGTTTCGTGCACGAGGTGAGCGCGCGCGAGCGGCTGCTGCTCGCACGCCTGGGCCTCGCGGCCCGCCCGGAGTGAGCTTGCAGACGGTGCTCGCCTGCCGCGAGGTGTCCAAGCGCCTCGGCCGCACGCAGGCGCTGGACGCGGTGTCGCTGCAGGTGGCGGCCGGGGAGGTGGTGGCGCTGCTGGGGCCCAATGGCGCGGGCAAGACGACGCTGTTGCAGCTGCTGACCGGCCTCTTCGTCGCCGACAGCGGCAGCGTCGAAGTGCTTAGCGCCGACATGCGGCGCGAACCGGCGCGGGCGCTGGCGCAGCTGGGCGTGGTGTTCCAGCAGCCGGCGCTGGACCTGAACCTCACGGTGCAGGCGAGCCTGCGTTTCCATGCGGACCTGCATGGCCTGCCGGCGGTGGTCTCGCGGGCGCGCAGCGCGGCGCTGCTGGAGCGCTTCGGGCTGGCGGACGTGGCGAGGCGCCCGGCGCGCGAGCTCTCCGGCGGCAACCGGCGCAAGGTGGAACTGCTGCGCGCGCTGGTCCACGAGCCGAAGCTGCTGCTGATGGACGAAGCCACGGTGGGCCTGGACCCCGCCTCGCGCGCGCAGCTGCTGCAGGAGGTGCTGCGCACGCGCGACGAGCGCGGCACCGGCGTGCTGTGGGCGACGCACCTGGTCGACGAGGCCGAGCGGGCGGACCGCGTCGTGGTGCTGGACCAGGGGAAGGTGCGGTGGGATGGGAGCGCTGCCGCCTTGTGCCGGCTGCAGGGCGAGGCGAGCCTGGGCCCTGCTTTCCTGCGGCTCACTTCTGGTAAGGAGACCTCGAATGGCGCGTGATTGCGAAGAAGGTGAACGCAGAGTGCGCAGAGGTTACGCAGAGGACGCAGAGAAAATTCAAGGAATTCATTTGGTTTTTTCTCTGCGCACTCTGCGTAACCTCTGCGTCCTCTGCGTTCACCTCTTTGCCGCCGCACACGCAACGAACACGGGCAGGATCTTCGTGTCCTCCGAAAAAGACCACGCCCTCACCATCCTCGACGGCGCAAGAGGCGAGATCGTCGCATCGCCGAAGATCTGCAAGCGCCCCCGCCACATGCAACTCACGCCCGATCGCAGGCAGCTGCTCGTGGCCTGCAGCGACGACCACACGGTGGTGGCCTGGGACATCGCGGCGAACAGGGTCGTGGCGCGGCACGCGGTCGGCGACGACCCGGAGATGTTCGACCTCAGCCCCGACGGGCGGATGCTGTACGTGTCCAACGAGGAGGACGCCGCGCTCACCGCATACGACCTGGCGGCCGGCAGGAAGGTGTTCGAGGTGAAGGTCGGCGGCGAACCGGAAGGCGTGAAGGCCAGCGCCGACGGCAAGCTGGTCTACGTCACGTCCGAAGTCGAAAGCCTCGTGCACGTGGTCGACGTCGCAACCCGCAAGGTGGTGAAGAACATTCCGGTCGGCAAGCGGCCGCGCCGCTTCCTGCTGGCCGGCGGCGAGCTGTGGGTGAGCAACGAACTGGATGGCAGCGTCAGCATCATCCGCACCTCGGATCACACGGTGCAGGCCCGCATCGCTTTCCTGCCCGCCGGGATGCGCAGCGAGGATGTCACGCCCGTGGGCATGGCGCTCGCCCCCGACGGCCGCACCGCGTACATCGGATTGGGCCGGGCGAACCACGTCGCCGTGGTGGACGTCGCCTCCCGCAAGGTCCAGGCCTACGTGCTCGTGGGCAAGCGCGCCTGGGGACTCGCCGTGTCGCGCGACGGCAAGCGCCTGTACGTCGCCAACGGCCTGTCCGACGACATGACGATCGTCGACACGGCCGCCGGCAAGGCGCTCAGGACCGTGCGCGTGGGACGCGTGCCGCACACGGTGGTCATCGATGACTGAGCGGCTCACGCGCCGCGCCCTGCTGGCCGCTGCGGGTGCAGTGGCATGGCCGGTGCGGGCGCAGCAACGGGTGTTCGCCCTCGGCCTGCTCACGCAGGCGGACGACGAGCGCTATGAAGCGGCCACGCTGCTGAAGGGCCATCCCGACGCGCCGGGGGGCCGCTCCGCCGCCGCCGCGCAGATGGCCCTGAACGACAGCACGATCGGGCTGCAGATGGCCGGGTGGACGTCGGCGCAGGTGGTGCCCGCGGAAGCCGCCACTGCGTCCGGGCTGCCGGCCGCACTGCAGCAACTGCTGCAGCAAGGCGTGCGGCACGTCGTCCTGGAGCTGCCCGCCGCCGGCGTGGCTGCCGCCAGCGCCGCGGCCGCGGGCAAGGACGTGATCCTCTTCAACGCCGCGGCGCCCGAAGACCAGCTGCGTGCGGCGCAGTGTGCGCCGCACCTGCTGCACACCCTGCCGAGCCACGCGATGCAGATGGACGCCATCGCGCAGCTGCTCGTGGCGCGCAAGTGGACGCGGCCGCTGGTGCTGGTGGGCCCCACGGCGGGCGACGCGCTCCTGCTCGCCGCCTGGCAACGTGCGGCCAAGCGCTTCGGCGTGCGGCCGGTCGCGCAGAAACCCTTCCGCCTCTCGGCCGATCCGCGCGATCGCGAGCTGGCCAACATCCGCCTGCTCACCTCCGAACGCGACTACGACGCGGTGGTCGTGCTCGATGCCGACGGCGAGTTCGCCCGCGAGGTCCCGTTCCGCACCGTGCTGCCCCGGCCCGTGCTGGGGAGCAACGGCCTGGTCGCG
>DATAGN010000386.1:0-25934 GCA_036263715.1 Ramlibacter sp. | reverse complement strand
GCTGGGTGAAGAACCGCAACCTGGCGCACTCGCTGTGCTGCCGCGCCGACGCGGCGTCCGACGTGCACCAGGCCGGCTTCCTGAAGGCGCTCAAGGCCGGCGTGAAGATGGCGCTGGGCTCCGACATCCGGCCGCTCAAGGACGCGGCCCTGCTGGAACTGGGCCTCTGGGTGCGCGACGGCGCCACGCCGTGGCAGGCGCTCGTGGCCGCGACGCGCAATGGCGCAGCCATCTGCGGCGTCGGTGACCAGCTCGGCACGGTGGAGGTCGGCAAGACGGCCGACGTCATCGTCGTCGGCGGCAATCCGCTGGACGACATCAACAACGTGCGCCGCCTGCAGATGGTCTTCAAGGACGGCAAGCTGGTGTCGGACAAGCGCACGAAAGCACGCTGATGTCGACCAACAAGCGTGTCGCGATCATCGGCGCCGGCATCGTCGGCACCAGCATCGCGCTGGCGTTGCGCAAGCGCGGCGCGGACGTGACGCTCATCGACCGCGATGAACCCGGCCGCGCCTGCAGCTACGGCAACTCGGGCGCGATCAGCCCGGGTTCCGTGGCGCCGCTCGCCATGCCGGGCGTGCTGTCATCGGTGCCAGGCATGCTGCTGGACGACGAGAGCCCGCTGTTCCTGCCGGCGCGCTACCTGCCGCGGGCGCTGCCCTGGCTGCTGCAGTTCGTCCTGTCGGCCCGGCCCGCCGCGGTGCAGGAGGCTGCGAAGAAGCTGTTCGCGATCCACCAGGGCGCGATCGAGGCGCACGCCGCGATGGCGCGCGAGCTCGGCGTGCCGGAGCTGTTCCTGCAACGGGGCCACCTGCACCTGTACCCGGATGCGCAGGCGCTCGCCAAGGATGCCGGCGGCTGGCGCATGCGCCGGGAGTACGGGTTCGAGGTGCAGGAGCTCGATCGCGCCGGCGTCGTCGAACTGGAGCCCGGCACCTCGCCGCGCTACACCGTGGGCATGTACCTCGCGGACCACGCGACCATCCTCAACCCCTTCCGCTACGTGCAGGCGATGGCGCGCGCGTACGTCGCGGCCGGCGGACGCCTCGTGCGCGGCGAAGTCAGGGCCATGCAGTCGCGCGAGGGGCACTGGAAACTGCGCGGCTTCGCCGAGGGCGAGACGACCTTCGACCACGTCGTGGTGGCGGCCGGTGCGTGGTCGCGCGAACTGCTCGCGCCGCTGGGCGTGCGCCTCGCGCTGGAAAGCCAGCGCGGCTACCACGTGCAGTTCGAAGGTGCGCGCGACGTGGTGTCGCGCACGGTGGTGCTGGCGGACCGCAAGGTGTTCGTCACGCCGATGGAAGAGGGCCTGCGTGTGGGCGGCACCGTCGAGATCGGCGGCCTGCAGGCACCGCCCGACGAGCGCCGCGCCGCGGTGCTGGCGCGCATCGCGCGCGAGAACTTCAGCGGCCTGGACGACCTGCCTACGCGCACGTGGATGGGCCACCGCCCCTGCATGCCGGATTCCGTGCCCGTGATCGGGCCCGCGCCCGGTCACCCCGGCCTGTGGCTGGCCACCGGCCACGGCCACCTGGGCCTGACCGATTCGCTCAACACCGCGCAGCGCATCGCCGACGGCGTGCTGGGCGTGGCCCCGGCCGCCGTGCCCGATGGCGCGAAGCTTGCACGGGCCGCCTGAGATGCCATCACCAGGAGTTCCCATGTCGTTCCTTCCCACTCGCCGTGCCTTGCTTGCCGTCGCGCTCGCGTGCGCCGCGCCCTTCGCTTCGGCCCAGTCCTGGCCCACGAAGCCGGTGCGCCTGGTGATTCCCTTCCCGGCGGGCGGCTCCACCGACATCGTCGGCCGGCTGGTGGGCGAGAAGCTCACCACCGCGCTGGGGCAGCCGGTGGTCATCGAAAACCGCGCCGGTGCGGGAGGTACGACGGGCTCCGACGTGGTGGCGAAGGCGCCGGCCGACGGGTACACCTTCCTCATGGCCACGAGCAGCACGCACGCCATCGCGCCCAGCCTCTATCCCAAGCTCCCCTACGACCCGGTGAAGGACTTTGCGCCGGTGACCCTGCTGGGCACCGCGACCATCCTGATGGTGGTGCATCCCTCGGTGCCGGTGAAGTCGGTCGCCGAATTCGTCGCCTATGCGAAGGCGCGTCCGGGCCAGGTGATGTTCGGCTCCACCGGCAACGGCAGCGTGTCGCACCTCACCGCGGAATACTTCAAGTCGCAAGCCGGCGTCGACATGCAGCACGTGCCCTACAAGGGCGACAGCCCGCTGGCGGTGGACCTGCTGGCCGGCCGCGTGCACGTGGCCTTCGGCACGGCAGTGGCCTTCCTGCCGCACGTGCAGGGCGGCAAGCTGAACGCGCTCGCCGTCACCGATGCCAGGCCGTCCCCGGTGGCGCCGAAGCTGCCGACGGTGGCGGCCACGGGCCTGCCCGGCTTCGAGGCGCTGCAGTGGTTCGGGCTGCTCGCGCCCGCGGGTACGGCGCGCGAAGTGGTGGCGCGCGTGAACACCGAAGTCGGCCGGATCCTGCAGATGCCCGACGTGCAGCAGAAGATGCAGGACCTGGGCATCCAGGTCAGTGGCAGCGGTCCGGACGGTTTCGGCGGCTTCATGCGCGGCGAATCCGCCAAATGGGGCAAGATCGTCAAGGACTCGGGCGCCAAGGTGGATTGAGGCCATGCACATCGTCGTGCTCGGCACCGGCATCGTGGGCGTGTGCACAGCGGCCTGGCTGCAACGGGACGGGCACCGCGTGAGCTTCGTCGCTCCCGTACCGCCCGGTGAGGCCTGCTCCTTCGGCAACGCCGGTTCGCTGTCGCCGAGCGCCTGCCTCCCCGTGGGCATGCCGGGCATGTGGAAGCAGGTGCCGCGCTGGCTGCGCGACCCCGACGGGCCGCTGCGCATCCACCCGGCCTACCTGCCCTTCGTCACCCCATGGCTGCTGCGTTTCCTGCGCGCCTCGCAGCCGCGCGAGGTGGAGCGCATCGCCGCTTCGATGCGGGCGCTGCTGGCGCCCATCTTCGACTGCTACGAGCCCTTGCTCGCGCATGCGAATGCGCAGCACCTCGTGCGGCGCACCGGCTGCCTGTATGTCTACAGCTCGCAGGAGGCCGCGGCGCGCTGGCGCTGGGGCATGGACCTGCGGCGCCGGCTCGGCGTGGACCTGCGTGACGTCGGGGAGGAAGAACTCGCGGCGCTCGAGCCCGACCTGCGGGGTCGCTTCCGCTTCGGCATCCTCGCGCCGGAGAACGGCTCCACGCTGGATCCGTCCGCACTGGTGAAGGCGCTGCATGCCCAATGCGAGCGGGATGGCGCGCGCACGCTCAACGGAGAGGCGGTGGGCTTCCAGCGGCAGGGCCGGCGGGTGGACGGCGTGCAGCTCGCCAGCGGCGCGGTGGTGGATTGCGACGGCGTGGTCGTGGCCGCGGGCGCGTGGTCAGCGCGCCTCGCTGCGGAACTGGGCAGCCCGGTGCCCCTGGAGACGCAGCGCGGCTACCACGTGACCGTGCAGAGCAGCAACCTCGCCTTGCGCCACACCGTGATGGCGCCGGAATACAACCTGATGGTGAACCCGATGGCCATGGGCCTGCGCCTGGCCGGCAGCGTGGAATTCGCGGGGCTGCGTCGGCCGCCGGATTTCCGGCGCGCCGATGTGCTGCTCGCCAAGGGCCGCGAGATGTTCCCGCACCTCGATGCCTCGCGCACGACGCGCTGGATGGGGCATCGGCCGTGCCTGCCCGACAGCCTGCCGGTGATCGGTGCCGCGCGTGGCGCCGACAACGCGTGGCTGGCGTTCGGGCACGGGCACGTCGGCATGTGCGCCGGCGCGAGCACGGGGCGCGAAGTCGCGCACCTGGTGGCGGGGCGCGCGCCGCAGGTGGACCTGGCGCCGTTCAGCGCCGAGCGCTTCCGCGCTTCGCCATTCCCGCGCAGGCGGGACTCCAGGGCACCCCTCGTTCCCGAAAGCCCTGGATCCCCGCCTGCGCGGGGATGACGGCTGCGTGTGGGGGATGACGGATCTTCGCCTTTGCAGCAGACTGCCAGCCATGAACACCTCACGTCGCCACCTGCTCGCATCGCTCGGCCTTGCCGCTGCAGCGCCCCGCCTCTTCGCGCAAGCCGGGTATCCATCGAAGCCGATCCACCTGGTCGTGCCATTCCCCACCGGCGGCAGCACGGACCTGCTGGCGCGCCGCATCGGCGAGAAGCTGTCCGCGGCGATGGGCCAGCCGGTGATCGTGGAGAACCGCCCCGGCGCGGGCGGCACAACGGGCGCCGACCACGTGGCCAAGGCGGCACCCGACGGCCACACGCTGCTGCTGGGGGTGACCGGCAGCAATGCGATCGCGCCGAGCCTCTATCCCAGGCTGCCTTACGACCCGCTGAAGGACTTCGCGCCGGTGAGCCAGGTGGTCACCGCCCCGCTGGTGCTGGCCGTCAATGCGAGCAGCCCGATCCGCACCGTGCGTGACTACATCGCGGCCGCGCGCAGCAAGCCGGTGAGCTACGGGACGCCCGGCAACGGCACCTCGATGCACCTGACCGGCGAGATGTTCGCGCTGGCTGCGGGCGTGAAGCTGCTGCACGTGCCCTACAAGGGCAGCGCCCCGGCGCTGAACGACCTGCTCGGCGGAACCCTGGAGTCCATGTTCGGCGACTTCCTCGTGCTGCTGCCGCAGGTGCGCGCGGGCAAGGTGCGCGCCATCGCGGTGAGCTCGCAGCGCCGGCACCCCATGCTGCCGGACGTGCCCACCATCGCGGAGAGCGGCGTTCCCGGTTTCGCCGACTTCGAGGCGAGTTCCTGGCAGGGGCTCTACGCGCCGGCGGCGACGCCGCGCGAGGTGATCGCGCGCCTGAACGCCGAGACGGTGAAGGCGCTCGACAGCCCCGACATCAAGGAGTTCTTCGGCAGCCAGGGCTTCATCGTGGGCGGCACCAGCCCGGAGCAGTTCCGCGCGTTGATGGAAGCCGAGGTGCCGAAGTGGGGGCGCGTGGTGCGGGCGGCGCAGGTGAAGATCGATTGAGCTTGCGTCGGGGTTCGGCGCTGCGCGCGCTCACCCCGACCTACGGTGACCGGTAGGTCGGGGTGAGCGCGCAGCCGAACCCCGACGCTTCCCGCATCAACCCAGGTGCTGCCTGAAAAACGCCACCGTGCGCCCCCACGCCTGCGCCGCCGCCGCGGCGTCATAGCGCGGGGTCGTGTCGTTGTTGAAGCCGTGCTGCGTCCCCGGGTACTGGTGCATCGCGTAGCGCACGCCCGCCGCCTTCAGGGCGGCCTCGTACTCGGGCCACGCGGCATTGATGCGCTCGTCCACCGCAGCCAGGTGCACGAGCAAGGGCGCCTTCACCTTCGCGGCCTCCGTGGGCGCCGGGCTGTTGCCGTAGAACGGCACGGCGGCGTTGAGGTCGGGCAGCTGCGTCGCGAGCCAGTGCACCATGCCGCCGCCGTAGCAGAAGCCCACCGCACCCAGCTTGCCGTTGGTGTCGGCGCGGGCGCGCAGCCAGGCGACGCAGGCCAGGAAGTCCTGGCGCGTCTTCGCCTGGTCCAGCGTCGCGAAGGTGGCGCGCGCCTTGTCCTCGTCGCCGGGATAGCCGCCCAGCGGCGTCAGTGCATCGGGCGCGAAGGCCATGAAGCCGTCCAGCGCAAGGCGGCGCGTGATGTCCTCGATGTGCGGATTCAGGCCGCGGTTCTCGTGGACGACCAGCACGGTCGGCAGGCGCGTGGCGCCGGCCGCCGCGGGCCGCACGAGATAGCCCTTGATCTGCCCGTAGCCGTTTGGGGAAGCAACGGTCACCGTCTCCGCCTTCAGGCGCCCGTCGTCGGGCTTGACCTGCTGGCCGGCGGCAAAGTTGGGGCTGAGCGCCGCCAGGAGGCCGGCCGCCGTGACGCCCGCCTTGGCGAAGCGCTCGGCGCCGCGCAGGAAGCCGCGCCGGTCGACGTCGCCATGGACGTACGCGTCGAAAAGGATCAGCAGTTCCTGGTCGAAATCCTGGGCGGTCAGGCGAGGCGGCATGGCGGCTCCGGTGGGGGTGAGGCGCGCAGCTTAGCGCAGGATCGCGGGGGCCGCTCAGGGCTCACCCGGCGTACAGCGCCAGGGCGGTGCGCGCCCGCGCCGCGATGGCGCGGCGCAGGGAGGCGGGCTTGCGCACCTCCACCTGCGGCGCCAGGCGCAGCAGCACGCCGGCGGCATGCTCGATGGACTCGATCGGGATGCGCGCTTCCACGCGCTCGCCCTCGGCCGGCCGCACCGCGGCGCGCAGGGCGCGGGCGACCCCGGCATTCAGGTGGCGCAGTTCCGCCAGCCCGCGCGCGGTCGCCGCAACCACGGCTTCGCCCGCCTGCAACTCCGCTTCGAAGCGGCGGACCGATTCGGCCCAGTGGCGCGCGAGGTCGAAGCGCCGCGGCCGCACGCAGGCAGCGTCCAGCACCTTCACGTCCTGGATGTTCGACACCCGGAAGGTGCGCACCTGGCCATCGCGCGCGGCCACCAGGTACCAGATGCCGGCCTTGAGCACGAGCCCGAGCGGATGCACCACCTGGCGCGCCGTGCGCGTCCAGCTGGCGTAGGCGATCTGCAGCTGGCGTTCGTCCCACACGGCGGCGGCGATGCCGGACAGGTGCGGGAGGGCGTCCGCTTCGCGGTACCACTCCACCGGATCGAGGTGCAGGCGGGCGCTGATGCGCCCGGCGTGGCCGCGCCACTGCGCCGGCAGCGCCGACAGCAGCTTCAGTTGCGCGCTCTGGACCTGCGCGCCCAGCCCGAGGTCCGCTGCCGGGCCGGCCAGGCCGGAGAGAAAGACCGCCTCCGCTTCGGTGCTGGTCAGGCCGGTCAGCGTCGTCTTCCATCCGGGCAGGAGCTGGAAGCCGCCGGTGCGCCCCCGTTCCGCATAGACCGGCACGCCCGCGGTCGTCAGTTCGTCGATGTCGCGGTACAGCGTGCGCACCGACACCTCGAGCGCGTGCGCGAGCTCCGTCGCCGACATGCGCCCGCGCGCCTGCAGCAGCATCTGGATGGAAAGCAGGCGGCTCGCACGCATGCGGCGCAGTGTGGCAGGAAAACCTGCCGCGCGCTGTCAGGTATGCGCTCGCACACTGCGCCGCATGGAAGCGCTCTGGCTCTTCGCCCTCCTGGTGTTCGGAATCATCGCCATGCCCGGCATGGACATGGCCTTCGTGCTCTCCAGCGCGCTGGCCGGCGGCCGGCGCAACGGCTTCGCGGCGGTCGCGGGCCTCGTCGCCGGCGGCCTGGCCCACGTGGTGATGGGCGCCCTGGGTGTCGGCCTGCTGCTGCGCGCGCTGCCTGCCGCGTACACGCTGCTGCTCGTCGCGGGCGCGCTCTACCTCGCCTGGATCGCGTGGAACCTCTGGTGCCACGCGGGCGCGCTCGCGCAGGTGCAGGTCGGCACGCCGCGGCCCTGGATGCAGACCTTCGCGCGGGCGCTCACGACCTGCCTGCTCAATCCGAAGGCCTACCTGTTCATGGTGGCGGTGTTCCCGCAGTTCCTGCGACCCGGGCAGGCCCCGCTCGCGTTGCAGGCGGCGGTGCTGTGGTCGATCATCGCGCTCACCCAGCTCCTGGTGTACGGCGCCGTCGCCACGGGAGCCGAGGGCCTGCGCCTGCGGCTGGCGCGTTCGCAGGCGGCGCAGGTGATGCTGTCACGGCAGGTGGCGGTGCTGCTGGCCGGCACGGCAGCCTGGACGCTGTGGCACAGCGCCGCAGGCTAGGCTTCGGCGGCCTTGCGGAGCAGGCGGTCCATCATGTCCGCCAGGTCGGAATGCACGACCGGCGCGACCAGGTAGGCGTTCGCGCCCGATTCGACGCTGCGAAGGCGATGCTCGTTGCTGACGAAGACCGACGAGACGTGCACCACAGGCAACGTCTGTGTCCCCGGGGCCGCGCGCAGCAGCCGGCACACTTCGAAGCCGTCGATGTCCGGCAGGTGCACGTCGAGCACCACGGCCGCTACGCCGGCCGTGCGCTCGAGGGCCTCCGCGCCGCCGGCAGCCTCGACCACCTTGAAGCCCGCGGCACGCAGGCCGCGCGAGGTTGCGTAGCGCGTGGTCAGGATGTCGTCGACCACGAGCACGGTGTGGTCACCGCGGGCAAGCCCGAGCGTGGCGCGCTCGCCGGTGCGGCGGCGGCCATCGTTGTCGATGTGCTGCTTGACGCTGTCCGCGCCGGCGCCTTCGCGGTAGCCCGGCTCGTTCGGATCACCCTGCCGGGCCTCGTCTCCCTGTCCCAACCTGTTCTCCTGGCCAGCGCAGCGCGGACTGCGCTGTGTCGGCCCACAGAATATGCATGAGGTCTTCGCGCGGCTGTGGGCGCGGACCACCTGGACGGCGTCGGAAAAAGCGATGCGGCGCGCCAGACAAGCGAGGAGGGCGCCCGCAGGCGCCCTCCTGGTGGGAAACG
This sequence comes from Ramlibacter sp., assembly GCA_036263715.1. Classification (GTDB taxonomy): domain Bacteria; phylum Pseudomonadota; class Gammaproteobacteria; order Burkholderiales; family Burkholderiaceae_C; genus Ramlibacter. Next base: position 17,554 of record DATAGN010000386.1, on the reverse strand, counting down.
CCTTGCGCGTCAGCCCTGCACGGTCGCCAGGGCGGCGTTGAACGTGGCGCTGGGACGCATGATGGTGCTCACCTTCTGGCGGTCCGGGAAGTAGTAGCCGCCGATGTCGGCCGGCTGCCCCTGCACGGAGTTGAGCTCCTCCACGATCTTCTGCTCGTTGGCCGCGAGGGTCTTGGCCAGCGGGGCGAAGCGCTGCGCCAGGTCGGCGTCGTCCTTCTGCTCGGCCAGCGCCTGGGCCCAGTACAGGGTCAGGTAGAACTGGCTGCCGCGGTTGTCGAGCTGGCCGGTCTTGGGCGAGGGGCTCTTGTTGTTGTCCAGGAGCTTGCCCGTGGCGGCATCCAGCGCGTCGGCGACGATCTTGGCCTTCTTGTTGCCGGTCTTGATGCCTTCGTCTTCCAGGCTCACCGCCAGCGCCAGGAATTCACCGAGAGAGTCCCAGCGCAGGTGGTTCTCTTCCACCAGCTGCTGCACGTGCTTGGGCGCCGAGCCGCCGGCACCGGTCTCGTACATGCCGCCGCCGGCCATCAGCGGAACGATCGACAGCATCTTGGCGCTGGTGCCCAGCTCCATGATCGGGAACAGGTCGGTCAGGTAGTCGCGCAGGATGTTGCCGGTGACGCTGATCGTGTCCTTGCCGCGGATCACGCGCTCGAGCGTGTAGCGCATGGCGCGCACCTGGCTCATGACGCGGATGTCCAGGCCGGTCGTGTCGTGCTCGGGCAGGTACTTCGCGACCTTCTTGCGGATCTCCGCCTCGTGCGGGCGGTAGGAGTCCAGCCAGAACACCGCGGTCATGCCGGAGTTGCGGGCGCGCGTGACGGCCAGCTTCACCCAGTCGCGGATGGCGGCGTCCTTGGTCTGGCACATGCGCCAGATGTCGCCCTGCTCCACGTTCTGCGACATCAGCACCTCGCCCGTGGCCAGGTCGGTGATGTTGGCGACACCGTCTTCCGGGATCTCGAAGGTCTTGTCGTGCGAGCCGTACTCCTCGGCCTGCTGCGCCATCAGGCCGACGTTGGGCACGGTGCCCATGGTCTTCGGGTCGAAGTTGCCGTGCCACTTGCAGAAGTTGATGATCTCCTGGTAGATGCGGGCGAAGGTCGACTCGGGGATGACCGCCTTCACTTCCTTCAGGCGGCCGTCGGCACCGTACATCTTGCCGCCGGCGCGGATCATGGCCGGCATGGAGGCGTCGACGATCACGTCGTTGGGCGAGTGGAAGTTGGTGATCCCCTTGGCGGAGTCCACCATCGCCAGCGCGGGGCGGTTCTCCAGGCAGGCGTGCAGGTCGCGCTTGATCTCGTCCTGCTGCGCGGTGGGCAGCGTGGCGATCTTGTCGTAGAGGTTGGCCATGCCGTTGTTCACGTTCACGCCCAGTTCCTCGAACAGCTTGCCGTGCTTGGCGAAGGCGTCCTTGTAGAAGGTGCGCACCGCGTGGCCGAACACGATGGGGTGCGACACCTTCATCATCGTGGCCTTCACGTGCAGCGAGAACATCACGCCGGTCTTGTGCGCGTCCTCGATCTGCTTCTCGTAGAAGGCCAGCAGCGCCTTCTTGCTCATGAACATCGAGTCGATGATCTCGCCTTCGAGCAGCGACACCTTGGGCTTGAGCACCAGGGTCTTGCCCGCCTTGGTGGTCAGCTCCATCTTGACGTCGCGCGCGCGGTCCAGCGTCATCGACTTCTCGCTGGCGTAGAAGTCGCCGCCGACCATGTGCGACACGTGGGTGCGAGAGGCCTGGCTCCACTCCTGCATGCTGTGCGGGTTCTTGCGGGCGAATTCCTTGACTGCCTTGGGCGCGCGGCGGTCGGAGTTGCCTTCGCGCAGCACGGGGTTGACCGCGGAGCCCAGCACCTTGCCGTAACGCTGGCGGATCGTCTTCTCTTCGTCCGTCTGCGGGTTCTCGGGGTACTCGGGAACCATGAAGCCCTTGGCGCGCAGCTCGCGGATCGCGTGGATCAGCTGGTTCTGCGAGGCGCTGATGTTGGGCAGCTTGATGATGTTGGCGTCCGGCTGCAGCGTCTTCTTGCCCAGTTCAGCCAGGGTGTTGGGCACCTTCTGCGCGTCGGTCAGGAAGTCCGGGAACTCGCCCAGGATCCGGCCGGCCACCGAGATGTCGCTCTCGACCACGTCGATGCCCGCCGCCCCGGCGAAGGCGCGGACGATGGGGAGGAACGAATGCGTTGCCAGGTACGGCGCTTCGTCGGTGAGGGTGTAGATGATCTTGGAGGTAGCGGCCACGGGCGTCTCTCGGTAGGAAGAAGGTCAGCACGCTCCTGCGTGCAGTCCCTGATTCTAAGAGGGGCGGGGGTGGGGCTGAAATGGGGCGGGAAGGCAGGCGTGCATGGCCCAGCGGTGGAGGTCCGGGGATCGGGTCGCTCGGACGCTGCGTGAAATCGAAACCTGCCATTCTCGCGATCGTTACCGCGGCACTCCTGAGTGCCTACCCGGCGTTCGTGCTCGGCTACACGTGGAGCCACGTCGCACGCGCGGCCCTTCCTGGCGGAAGGCACGGCCCTCTGGACGCGTACAGGCATGCGCTCGCGAGCGCGGTGGTCGCGTTCACTCTGGGGCCGCGCCCCGTTGACTGGGTCACTTCGGTGATGGAGAGTTCATCCAAGCCGTCGAATGCCATGGACCGGCACAACAACCGACTGGGCGCCATGGTGGGATCGCAAGCGCGATCCTTCGCCGACGTGGCGCCTACCGTTCGCGCGTTGGTCCAGCAAGGGACGGTGGAAGCGGCGGATCCCGACCAGACGACATGGCTTCCACCGGGCGAGTGGCGCGCAGGATGGCTTTGGTAGCGGTGTTGCCTTACGAGTTCGGGGCTGGCGACGCCTCGCGCGGCATCCTCGTGAGCGTCGCCGTCGAGCTCCTGCTGGCGGCCGACTTCGCGCGCTCGGTCCTGCAGGACCGACGCGTCGCCGCCGCCACCTGAACTCACGCCGTCAACTGCGGCAGCACGAAGGCGAAGAAGCCACCGACGAGGTAGAAGGCCACGCTGGCGAAGTACACCCGCAGCGACACCTTGCGCGTGCGCAGGCAGGCATCCCGCAGCCGCGGGTCCACCGGGCACGGCGCGGTGCGGTTGCGCCATTGCAGCCACCCGGAGGCCACGAGCGCCGCGCCCGCGAAGGCGAACAGCGCCTCCTTGTGCTCGGACAGCCAGACGATCTGCGGGAACACTGCCACCAGCGACGACAGCGCCGCCCCGGCGCCCAGGGCGACCAGGACGGCGGGGATCGCGCAGCAGACCAGCGTGCCGGAACTGGCGAACAGGGCCGCCAGCGAGCTCCAGAAGCTGCCCCGGGCCTGTGCGACCCCGTCGTTCACTTCTTGCCCTGCGCCCTGGCCTGCGCCTTGATCTCGGCGACGGACTGGGCAACGGTTTCCATCTTCACGACGTCGTAGCCGGCGTCGACGATCGCGGCGTTGATGGCCTTCTGGTCGAGGGCCTTGCCGTCCTTGGCTTCCACCGCGACGACCTTGGCCTTCAGGTCCACGAAGACGGCCTTGGTGGCGTCGAGCTTGCCGATGCTCTTTTCGATGCCCTGCGCGCAGAAGGAGCAGACCATTCCGTTGACGGTGGCCTTGACGGTCTCGCCGAAGGAAGCGGTGGCGGCGGCCCAGAGGGCCAGGGCGATGAGGGTCTTGTTCATTGGGAATTTCCTAGAAGATGTACATGAAGTTGGCGCGGACCTGGCGGGAGGTGTTCACCCCCAGTTCCACGAAGTAGCGGTTCTGGATCAGCCGCAGCATGGGCGTGAGCTCGATCTCGTCCGACAGTCCGCGCATGCGCCGCGCCTCGAGCACGAACCACGGCTGCACCTCGTCGTAGTCCACCTCGTAGAAGGAGAACCCGGCCCGGGCCGAAACGAAGTCGTGGTTGATGCCGCGAGCGCGGTAAAGGCGCGCCTGCGCGGCCAGGTAGATGCGCGTGGTCTCGTAGTCGAACTGGATGCCGGGCGTCGCCATCGCCCGGGTGCCGGCGAAGTCGTTGCCGCGCACGCCGCCGATGCCGCCGATGAACCAGACGTTCGCCTGGGCCTCCGGCATGTTCCAGCGCTTGAGCAGCCGCGTGTACGCGACCTCCGCCAGTTCGCGGGTGCGCAGCTTGTCGTCGCTGCGCATCCAGACGGCGGAAGGCCCCGCCGCATCGCGCGCGGTGAAGGCGTAGTTGACGAAGGCTTCGCGCCAGTTCGGCCCGAAGTCGCCCATCGCCATCCAGCTTTCCTTGAAGCCCATGGGGCCGGCGGATGCGGGAACGGCGAAGGACACGGCCAGCACCGCGCCGAGCAAGACCTTCATTTCGCGGCCTCGATCTTCTGCACGACGAGGTGCCCGTCGCGCTGGACGAAGGTGAAGCGCACCCGGTCGCCAGCCTTGAAGCGCTCGATGCCCGCCGACGGGTCGGCCCTGAACGGCATCGTCATCGCATCCATGTCGATGCTCTTGATGCGTTCGTGCTGCAGCAGCAGGCGCGAGCGCTCCGGCTCGACTTTCACGACCTTGGCGCGCACCCATTCGGGCCCGGCGGCGTGGGCGGCGGACGCGGCAGCGAAGGCTGCCGCCATGAGCCAGTATTTCATTCGATCTCTCCTGTGAGGCGCGAAAAATCCGCGCGGAAACGGCACGTCGTCAGGCGTGCGACCTGCAACGAGGGAGAGTCAGGCGATGGGTGGCTTGCGCACGAGCCGGTGCTCGGCGCTCGCGAAGCGGGAGGCGGGGGCGAGCGGCAGGGCCGTCGAAGCGGGCCGGCCCTGCGCCGCAGCCAGGGGTGCCGCCACGCCGGCAGCACACAAGTGGCAGGCGAAGCAATGGCCGGCAGCGGAGTCGCTCTCGTGTTCGCTGCCCGCCTCGGTCGGGGCGGCAGCCATCGTCGTGTGGCAGTCGTGCGGCGCTGCTGCCTCGGCCGTGACGGTGCTCGCCGCGAGCTGCGCCTGCGCCATCTGAAGAGCCATGCCGTCGGCGGCCCACAGCCGCAGGGGCAGCAAGGCGATCATGACGAGCAGCAACAGGCGACGCATGGCGCAATGATAGCCAAAGGGAGCCCGCGCTGCTCGCATGCGGGCACGCGGCGGCCTATCATCCAGGGATGGTTCCCGAGCACTTGCAGCCGCTGAAGTACAAGCTCTACGAGCTGCTCGAAAAGGAGCTCCAGCTGCTCGCGTTGCTCGCGCAGCTCACGGCCCGGAACGCGCCGCAGCGGGAGGTGCAGCAGGTCACCCGGCTCCACGGCCTCCTGCACAGCGAGCGCATCCGCCTGGCCGAGCTGCTTTAGGCGCTACTTTCGGTACCGCACGTCGTAGCGGTCCAGCTCCATCACCTTGGCCCAGGCCTCGGCGAAGTCCTGCAGGAAGTGCACTTCGCCATCGGCCGCGGCGTAGACCTCCGACAGCCCCCGCAGCTGCGCGTTGCTGCCGAAGATCAGATCGGCCAGCGTCGCCGTCCAGCGGCGCTCGCCGCTCTTGCGGTCGGTGCCTTCGAACAGGTGGTTGCTGCCGTCCAGCGGCTTCCACGCCGTGCGCATGTCCAGCAGGTTGACGAAGAAGTCGGTGCTGAGCGTGCCAGGCCGCTGCGTGAAGACGCCGTGCGCGACGTTGCCGCTGGTGGCACCCAGCGCCCGCATGCCGCCCACCAGCGCCGTCATCTCGGGCGCGGTCAGCATCAGCAGGTTGGCCTTGTCGATCATGGCGTTGGCCACGTTGCCTTCGGCGCCCCGGTGGATGTAGTTGCGGAATCCGTCGACGGCGGGCTCCAGCACCTCGAAGGCGTTGACGTCGGTCTGCTCCAGCGACGCGTCCATGCGGCCGGGCGTGAAGCGCACCTTCAGCTCATGCCCCGCCGCCTTGGCCGCGGCTTCCACGGCGGCGGTGCCGCCCAGCACGATCAGGTCGGCCAGGGATACCTTCTTGCCGCCGGCAGCGGAGCCGTTGAATGCCTGCTGGATCTGTTCCAGCTGCGCCAGCACCTGCGCCAGTTCGGCGGGATCGTTGGCCTCCCAGTCCTTCTGCGGATCCAGGCGGATGCGCGCGCCATTGGCGCCGCCGCGCATGTCGCTGCCGCGGAAGGTGGAGGCCGACGCCCACGCGGTCTTCACCAGCTTCTGGATGCCGATGCCCGCTGCCAGGATCTGCTGCTTCAGGTTGGCGATGTCGCCAGCGTCGACCAGGGGGTGGTCGAGTGCCGGGATCGGGTCCTGCCACAGCAGGTCTTCCTGCGGCACCAGGGGGCCGAGGTAGCGTACCTTCGGACCCATGTCGCGGTGGGTCAGCTTGAACCAGGCGCGGGCGAAGGCATCGGCGAACTCCTGCGGGTTGGCCAGGAAGTGGCGCGAGATCTTCTCGTAGGCGGGATCGAAGCGCAGCGCCAGGTCCGCGGTGGTCATCATCGGCTGGTGCAGCTTGCCCGGGATGTGCGCATCCGGCACGTTGCGCCCGGCGTCACCCTTGGGCTTCCACTGGTGGGCGCCCGCGGGGCTTTGCGTGAGCTCCCACTCGAAGCCGAACAGCGTTTCCAGGTAGCTCATGTCCCACTGCGTCGGCGTGGGCGTCCAGGCGCCTTCGAGGCCGCTGGTGATGGTGTGCGCGCCGATGCCGGACTCGTAGGCGTTCTTCCAGCCGAAGCCCAGCTCCTCGATGTTGGAGCCTTCCGGTTCCGAGCCGACGTGGTGGGCCGGGCCCGTACCGTGGCACTTGCCGAATGTGTGGCCGCCGGCGACCAGCGCCACCGTCTCGTAGTCGTCCATGGCCATGCGGCCGAAGGTCTCGCGGATGTCGCGCGCCGAACCCACGGGATCAGGCTTGCCGTTGGGGCCTTCCGGGTTCACGTAGATCAGGCCCATCTGCACGGCCGCCAGCGGCTTGGCCAGTTCGCGGTCGCCGGTGTAGCGCTCGTCGCCGAGCCAGCTGGATTCCGGGCCCCAGTCGATGGGCAGCGGCTCCCAGATGTCTTCGCGGCCGCCGCCAAAGCCGAAGGTCTTGAAGCCCATGGACTCGAGGGCCTCGTTGCCGGCCAGGATCATCAGGTCGGCCCACGACAGCTTCTTGCCGTATTTCTGCTTGATCGGCCACAGCAGGCGGCGCGCCTTGTCGAGGTTGCCGTTGTCGGGCCAGCTGTTCAGGGGCGCGAAGCGCTGCTCGCCGGAGCGGGCGCCGCCGCGGCCGTCGAAGATGCGGTAGGTGCCGGCGGAGTGCCAGGCCATGCGGATGAAGAAGGGGCCGTAGTGGCCGTAGTCGGCCGGCCACCAGTCCTGCGAATCGGTCATCAGCGCGCGCAGGTCGGCGATGACGGCCTGCAGGTCCAGCGCCTGGAATTCCTTCTTGTAGTCGAAGTCTTCCAGCATCGGGTCGCCGAGGTTCGCGTGCTGGTGCAGCACGGCGAGGTTCAGCTGGTCAGGCCACCAGTGCGCGTTGTTGCGGGTCTGCCTGGTCTTCTTCTCGTGCGCGACGGGGCACTTGAATTCGCTTTCGGCGCTCATTGACGGTTCTCCTTGTTCATCGACACGCGGGATGGGAGAGAGCGTACGGGGATGCGCGGTCCCGCGGCATTGAGGTTTCGGATGGTGGCGATAGGCACTGCCCGTTACAGCGGACGCCGGAACAGCTGCGCCTCGCGCGGCTGGCGCGGCAGGTGCGGTGCCGCCAGCGCGACGCCGCCGCTGCGCGCGAGGAACCAGAGCTTCTCGCCGATGCCGGTGGCCACGCGTGCGTCCCAGGCGCGCGGCCCGCGCCGCACGACCTCGTGGCCGATACGGCGGTACACGCTGCGCGCCGTGGCGATCGACCAGGCGCAGCGCATCGGCAGGTCGGCGATGCCGGCGCGGGCGGAGCGGTAGTAGGGTTCGGCCTCGGCAACGAGGCGCGCCACGACGCGGGCGAGCGCTTCGCGCCTGGCACCGGACAGCACGTCGGGCAGGCCGGCGATGCCTTCGGCTTCCAGCCAGTCGGCCGGCAGGTAGAGGCGGTCGATGGCCGCGTCCTCCAGCACGTCGCGCGCGATGTTCGTCAGCTGGAACGCGAGGCCGAGGTCGCAGGCGCGGTCGAGCGTCTCGTCGCTCTTCACGCCCATGATGCGGGCCATCATCACGCCCACCACGCCGGCCACGCGCCAGCAGTACAGCAGCACGTCGTCGATGTGCTGGTAGTGCGTGCTGTGCACGTCCATGCCGAAGCCGGCCAGGTGTTCCTGCAGCAGCGCCTCGGGCATCGCGTGGCGGCGCACCACCTCCGCCAGGCCCTGGAAGACGGGATCGCGCCCCGGGTTGCCGGCGCAGGCCGCACGCGTCTGCTCCTGCAGCTGCGCCAGCCGCAGCGCCGCATTGCCGCTCGCGTCGGCGCGCTGCCCATGGCCCAGCACCTGGCCGTCGACGACGTCGTCGCAATGCCGGCACCAGCCGTACAGCAGCACCGTGCTTTCGCGGGTGGACGGGTCCATCAGGCGGCTGGCCAGCGAGAAGCTGCGCGAGCCGGTCGCCATGGTGCGCGTGGCCTGCTGCAGCACCAGGGTCTCTTCGGCGTTCATTTCATCGTCTCCGTCAGCATGAGTCCGGCGGTGGCCTTGGCGGAGCCGACCACGCCGGGAACGCCGGCGCCCGGGTGCGTGCCGGCGCCGACGATGTACAGGTTGGGGATCTCGTCGTCGCGGTTGTGCGGGCGGAACCACGCGCTCTGCGTGAGCACGGGTTCCAGCGAGAAGGCGGAGCCGAGGTGGGCGCCGAGTTCGTCGCGGAAGTCCGCCGGCGTGAAGATGCGGCAGGTGACGAGGTCCTGCCGCAGGCCCGGCATGTAGCGCCGCTCCAGGTAGTCGAGGATGCGGTCGCGCAGGCGCGGGCCTTCCACGTCCCAGTCCAGGTCGGCGCGGCCCAGGTGCGGCACCGGGGCCAGCACGTAGTGCGTGGAGCAGCCCGGCGGCGCCAGCGAGGGGTCGGTCGCGCAGGGCGCGTGCAGGTACAACGAGAAGTCGTCCGGCAGCTTGTCGCCTTCGAAGATGTCGCTGATCAACTCGCGGTAGCGCGGGCCGAAGCACACGGTGTGGTGCACCAGCTGCGGCTGCGGGCGCTTCAGGCCGAAGTGCACGACGAACAGCGACATCGAGAAGCGCTTGGACTTCAGGCGGTCCGCTTCGCGCGCGCCCCGCGGCACGTGCCCGAGCAGGCGCTCGTAGGTGTGCACCACGTCGGCGTTCGACGCGACCTGGTCGAACGCGAGGCGTTCGCCGTGCACGCGCAGGGCGCAGGCGCGCCCGTTCTCGACCTCGATGCGCTGCACCGGCGCGTCCAGCCGGACCTGGCCGCCGAGGTCCTGGAACAGCCGCACCATGCCGTTGACCAGCGCGCCCGTGCCGCCACGCGGGAACCAGACGCCCCATTGCCGCTCCAGCGCGTGGATCAGCGCGTAGATGGAAGACGTGGCGAAGGGATTGCCGCCCACCAGCAGCGAGTGGAAGGAGAAGGCCTGGCGCAGGTGGTCGTCGCGGATGAAGCGCGCCACCACGTCGTAGACGCTGCGCCAGGCGCCGAGCTTCGCAAGCTGCGGGCCGGCCTGCACCATGCTGCGGAAGTTGAGGAAGGGGACGCTCCCCAGCTTGATGTAGCCCTCCTGGAACACCGCGCGGGAGTACGCGAGGAAGCGCCGGTAGCCCTCGACGTCCGCCAGGTTGCGCGCGGCGATCTGCCGGTCCAGCTGCTCCTGGTCGTTGGCGTAATCGAAGATCGCGCCGTCTTCCCAGCACAGGCGGTAGAAGGGCGCCACCGGCAGCAGCTCCACGTAGTCCTGCATGCGCCGGCCCGACAGGGCGAACAGTTCCTCCAGCGCCGAGGGGTCGGTGATGACGGTCGGCCCGGCATCGAAGGTGAAGCCGTGGTCGTGCCACACGTAGGCCCGGCCGCCGGGCTTGTCGCGCGCCTCGAACAGGGTGGTCTGCACGCCGGCGGACTGCAGGCGGATGGCCAGCGCGAGGCCGCCGAGGCCCGCGCCGATGACGGCGGCGGTGCGGATGGGTGGGGTCATGGGAGGGTCCGGGCGGGCAGGACCTGGCCGCGGGCAGCGCGCATTGCGGCGGCGAGCGGCACCGGCGGCTTTCCGCTCAGGATGCGCAGCTTGTCGAGGACGCTGGGCTGCCCGGCGTAGAAGCGCGCGATCAGCGGCTCGGGCAGGGTGTAGAAGCGCTCCATCACGCGCCAGCGCTCGTGCGGCGCCGCCGCCTCGAACAGCATGCGATTGAGCAGGCGGAAGAATCCCTGGCGCCGCCACTGGCGCAGGGCGTGCGTGCGCAGCGCCGCGAACAAGGCCGGTGCGGACAGGTCGGTTAGCGTGCACACCAGGTCGGCGACGCGCGCCGCATCCGGCAGCGAATAGCCGGTGGTGGGATGGAACAAGGCCGCGCCGAGGCCGACCCGCGGCACGCCGCCTGCAGCGTCCCACAGCGCCTGCGGATCGCCATCGAGCACGATCGGCAGCACGCCGCGTTCCTCGCGCAGCAGCTGGTGCACCTGCCAGCCTTGCGCCTGCGCATAGGAGGCGATGTCCTGCCGCAGGCCGGGCACGTCCAGCGATGCGCCATCGGCATAGGCCGTGTCCTCGACCAGCACCGTGTGGTGGTCCAGCGGCAAGGTGTAGACGAAGCGGTAGCCGCCGCGCTGGGGCACGGTGGCGTCCATCAGCAAGGGCGACTGCAAGCCGTGCGGGCGCGCCAGGCGCAGTTCCTGGCCGACGAACTTCTGCCAGCCCAGGCGCATCCAGCGCGCAGGCGTGGCGCCGCGGCCGTCGACCACCGCGCCGGCGTGCACCACCTCGCCGTCGGCCAGGACGACGCGCTCAGGCTCCAGCCGCGCCACCTGCGCGCACAGCCGCATCGAGTCCGACAGCAGGGTGCCGACCTGCTGGTGCAGCCGCTGCGAGGTGACGCTGGCATAGCCGCCGCGCAACTCGCGCTGGCCGCCGGGAAAGCGCACGTGGTAGGCCGGCCAGCGGTGCTGCACCAGCGGCGCCATCCAAGCGTGCTGTGCCGGCGTCAGGTCCGGTGCGTGGAAGGACCAGGTGTGATTGCCGCCGAGGGTCAGTCCGGACTCGAGCAGCAGCAGCCGCAGCGTCGGGTGCACCTGCCGCAGGCGCCACGCCAGCAGGCTGTTGGCCAGCCCGCCGCCGACCAGGACCAGGTCGTACGCCGGCCTCATTGCATGCGCGCGGCGCGCCCTCGCAGCACGCTGCGCCCGGTGCGCACGGCGGTCTCCACGATGTCGGCCGCGTGCCGCACGCCCCCGGCTTCGCGCACGTGCATGCCGAGCGCGCGGGCGTGCAGCGCGAACCCGGGGTCCGCCAGCAACTGCCGCAGCGCAGCGCGAAGCGTGGCGACGGTCGCGAAGGCAGGCATCACCCGCAGGCCGGCGCCGGCATGGACCACGCGGGCGGCGACGCCGGGCTGGTCGAAGGCGATCGGCAGCATCAGCATCGGCTTGCCCGCATGCAGCGCGTCCATCACCGTGTTCAGGCCGGCGTGCGTGATCACCACGTCGGCCCGCGCGATCGCCTCCTGCTGCGGCGCGAATCCGGTCACCCAGGTGGCGCCGGCGCGCGTGAGGGATGCGGCCTGCGTCGCATCCAGCTGGTCGCAATGGGCGACCAGCACCGCGACGCCTTCGGCGCGGCAGGCCTGGGCGATGCGGCGCAACAGCGGCAGGCGGCCGCCCTGCAGGGTGCCGAGCGATGCGAACACGAAGCGCGCGCCGGGGGGCGGCTGCCACTCCGGCGGCCAGGGCGCGGCCGCTTCGGCCGGCGCGCGCAGCGGGCCGACGTGGTGCAGCTGCGGCGGCGCCGCGGCACGCGGAAAGTCGAAGGCCTCGATCGTCTGGCTCACCTGCGCGAGCGAGGAAGCGCAGTCTTCCAGGGACCGGTGCGGTCCGAGGCCGAACCGGCGCGCATGGCGCTCGATCACCCGCGTGTGCGACCGCATCATCCAGTCGTACACCCGCTCGCTGGAGCGGTTCAGGTGCAGGCCGCGCGGGTCGGCCGCCCAGGGCCAGGGCATCACCGGCAAGGGCAGGCGCGGCTCGCGGTTGACGGGGAGGGCGCAGGCCACGGAGACGAAGGGCAGGCCGAGCGAGCGCGCGACGAGGCCGCCCGCGGCTTCCATCTGGTCGGCCAGGACCGCGTCGACACCGAGGCGGCGCAGTACGTCGGGCGCCTCGCGGCACAGGACTTCGGTGCAGTCCGCCACGTCGCGGATCACCCGCGAGATGCCGAAAGGCCCCCCGGGCCTTGCCGCGCGCGCCACCAGGCGCGCCAGCGTGCCGGGCGGGTGGCTGTCGGCTCCCACCGGAGCAAAGCCGGTGCGCGGGTCGCGCAGCAGCTGCTGCACCTCCGCCATGTGCACCCATGTGACGCGGTGGCCGCGATCCATGAGCTCGCCCGCCAGCGCCTCCAGGGCGCGCACATGGCTCGTGAACGGTGGTGCCAGGACGGCGAAATGGGTCCCCAAAAGTCTCTCCAGCTTCGTTTGTTCAACAAAGTTGCTTTGTGTCATAGGACAATACATCAAAATCGGGCTGCCCGTGCGCTGGACGGCCGTGGTGGATCGCCGGGCGCTGTGCCCATCAAAAGGAGAGAGCGGATGAGCGTTGCGCTGCCTGAAGGAACCGGAAACGCCGCCTGGCTCGCGGCCACGCGCTCGCGGGTCGAAGCCCGGCTGGCCGCTTTGCTGCCGGCGCCTGCCGGGTCGCACGACGCCGTGGCCGCCGCAATGCAGGCCGCGGTGCTGGGCGGGGGCAAGCGGCTGCGGCCGCTGCTGACGCTGTCCGTGGGCGAAGCGCTCGGCTGCCGCGCCGCGGGCCTGCTGGACCTGGCCTGCGCCGTGGAATTCGTGCACTGCGCCTCGCTCGTGCTCGACGACATGCCGGCGATGGACAACGCCCTGATGCGACGTGGGCAGCCCACCGTGCACCTGCGCTTCGGCGAAGACGTGGCCATGCTGGCGACCGTCGCGCTCGTGACTGAGGCCCTGCGCATCGTCGCGGCCGCACCCGGCCTGCCCGCTGCCGCCTGCGCCAACGCGGTGCAGGTGCTGTGCACGGCCATCGGCCCCGCCGGACTCGTGCGCGGGCAGTACCGCGACCTGCACGAGGGCGGCGCACCGCGCAGCGTGGCGGCGGCGGCGGAAGCGAACGCGCAGAAAACGGGCGTGCTGTTCGTGGCGGCGCTGGAGCTCGGGGCGCTGGCCGCCGGCGCGATCCCCGCGGTGGCGGACCTGCGGCGCGCGGCGCTCTCGCTCGGCCAGGCCTTCCAGTTGCGCGACGACCTCGAGGACCTGCTGCCCGGTGACATCGCCACGGGCGAGGACGCCGGCAAGAGCACGCTGACGCAGATCCTCGGCGCGGCCGGTGCGCGCAGCATGTTGCAGGCCGAATTGCAGGACTCCCGCCAGGCCCTGCGCCGTGCGCTCGGGGGCGAATGCGGCGTGGTCGACCTGCTGCTGGAGCGCGCCTTCGCCGACTTTTCCCGTGCGCAGGCTCGGCCCGGCCCTGCGCGCGTGGCCAGCGCGCTGCCGGCCGCCGCGTCCTAGCTCCGTACACTCGGCGCCATGCACAGTTTCGTGTGGTTCCTGGTGGCGGTCGCCGCGTTCTTCGCGATGGAAGGCGTGGCCTGGCTCGCGCATCGCTACGTGATGCACGGCTTCGGCTGGCGCTGGCACCGCAGCCACCACGAGCCGCGCCGCGGACTGCTGGAGGCCAACGACGGCTTCTCGGTGATCGGTGCCAGCATCGGGGTGGGCCTGTTCCTGCTGGCCGGCGCTTTCGCATCGCCGGCGCTGCAGGCGGCGGCGGTCGGCGTTTCGACCTATGGCGTCGTGTACTGGCTCGTGCACGACGGCCTGGTGCACCAGCGCTGGCCGTTTCGTTGGGTGCCCCGGGCGGGCTACCTGCGCCGGCTGGTGCAGGCGCATCGCCTGCACCATGCGGTGCGCACGCGCGAAGGCGCGCTGTCTTTCGGCTTCCTGCTCGTGCCGGATCCGCATCGGCTGGCCGAGCGCCTGCGGGCCCGCCGGCGCGCATCGTGCAGCTGAAGGGCGCCGGGCTGCGCCCCTTGCCGGCGCAGGGCGCCATTGGCCTGGCGCTGGCTGCCCTGGTGGTGGGCGGCTGGCTGGCCCTGCACGTGTTCGGGGTGTTCTTCCTCGTGCTGGAAGGCGGCTGGGTGTGGACCGCGCCCGTGATGATCGCGCTGCAGACCTGGCTGGGCGTCGGCCTTTTCATCGTCGCCCACGATGCGATGCATGGCTCCCTGGCCCCGGGCCGCCCGCGCCTGAACGCGGCCATCGGCCAGCTGTGCGTCGGGCTGTATGCCGGCTTCTCCTACCGGCGCCTGCATGCCTGCCACCATCGCCACCACGACGCGCCGGGCACCGCGAGCGACCCGGACTTCCATGCGGAGCAGCCGCACGCGCTGCTGCCCTGGTTCACCCGCTTCTTTCGCAGCTACTTCGGGGGCTGGGAATTCGCGCGGCTGGCCCTGGCCCTTGGCGTGTACCTGCTGCTGGGGGCCCAGCCGCTGAACCTGATGCTGTTCTGGGGCTTGCCGGCCATCTTCTCGGCGGTACAGCTGTTCGTCGTCGGCACCTGGTTGCCGCACCGCCACCGTCCGGGCAGCGACCCCGACGCCGAGTTCGGCGACCGGCACCGCGCCCGCTCGCTGGACTGGCCGTGGCTCGCCTCGCTGCTCGCGTGCTTCCACTTCGGCCTGCACCGCGAGCACCACCGGTACCCGCACGTTCCGTGGTGGCGCCTGCCCGCGACGCGCAACCGGTGACTTGACCTTGCCACCGTGGCAAGGCTGAACCTTGGGTCCTGGTCGCTTCGACCCGCACCCAAGGAGCCTTTCCATGCACCGCCGTTCTTTCCTGTTCACGTCCCTGCTGCTGGCCGCCAGCGCCGCGTCGGCAGGCAACCCATTCTCGGGCGCGAAGCCGCCCGAGGCCGCCAGCGCCTACGCCAGCGAAAACCTGAGCGCGCAGGGGAGCTTCCGTGTGTCCTACCGCACCGAAGGCGCGGTGCCGATCGGCCGCCTGCATTCCTGGACGCTGCACGTCGCGCGCGCGGACGGCACGCCAGTGGCGGACGCAAGGATCGCGGTGGACGGCGACATGCCGCAGCACCTGCACGGCCTGCCCACCCGTCCGCGCGTGACCCGCTACCTGGGCGACGGCGACTACCTCCTCGAAGGCGTGAAGTTCCAGATGGGCGGCTGGTGGGTGATGGACTTCGACATCACCACCGGCGGCCGAACGGAGCGCGTGCGCTTCCACCTGCAGCTGAAAAGGTAGGAGCGGGCATCATGCGCATCCCCAACTGGGCCGGCGCTTGCGCGCTGTTCGCCATCCTCGGCCTGCTGCTCGCCGCGTCCTTGGGCAGCGGCTGGAGCGCGCGCGAACTCGCGCAGCTGCAGGAGCTTGCGATGGCGAGCCTGCCGCCGCTGCCCCCGGATCCTTCCAACCGGATCGCCGACGACGAGCAGGCTGCGCAGCTCGGGCAGCGCCTGTTCTTCGACCAGCGCCTGAGCGCCAATGGGCAGGTGGCATGCGCCAGCTGCCACCTGCCCGGCAAGCTGTTCCAGGACGGCACGCCGCTGGCGCGCGGCGTCGGCCTCACCGACCGCCGAACCATGACCATCATCGGCACGGCGCGCAGCCCGTGGCAGTTCTGGGACGGGCGCAAGGACAGCCAGTGGGCGCAGGCGCTCGGCCCGCTGGAAAGCGCGGTGGAGCACGGCGGCGACCGCACGCAGTACGCGCACCTCGTTGCGCAGCACTACCGCGGGGACTACGAAGCCGTCTTCGGCAAGCTTCCTTCACTGGCGGGATTGCCGCCTCACGCGGGCCCGGTGGCCGATCCGCAGGCCAGTGCCGCCTGGCGGGTGCTGCCGCAGGCGCAGAAGGAGACCGTCAACCGTGTGTTCGCCAACGTCGGCAAGGCCATCGCTGCCTACGAGCGCCGCATCGCGCATGCGCCCTCGCGCTTCGACGCGTACGTTGCAGCGGCAGCGAACGGCCAGACCGCGAGGAGGGACGCCGCGCTGACCCGCGACGAGATCGCCGGGCTGAGGCTGTTCCTGGGCAAGGGCCAGTGCCTGCAGTGCCACAGTGGACCGCTCTTCACCAACAACGAGTTCCACAACACGGGCGTGCCGGCTGCCAAGGGACTCCCTGCAGACCAGGGCCGGCTGGCCGGTGCGAAGCAGGTCCTGCAGGACGAGTTCAACTGCCTGGGCCGCTACAGCGATGCGAGGCCCGAGCAGTGCGGCGAGATCCGCTTCCTGGACGAAAGCAATGCCCACCAGGTGCGGCAATTCCGCGTGCCGTCGCTGCGCAACGTGGCGGAACGCGCGCCCTACATGCATGCGGGCCAGTTCGCGACGCTGCGCGAGGTGGTGGAGCACTACAACCGCGCACCGCCAGCGCCGCAGGGGCACAGCGAGCTCCAGCCCCTGGGCCTGAGCGCGCGCGAGATCGACCAGCTCGTGGCGTTCCTCGGCACCCTCAGCGGTGGCGTGCAGGCGGATGCGAAGTGGCTGAAGGCGCCCTGAGGCGCTTTCAGGATTTGATGGCGCGCGTCCAGGCGGCCAGCGCCGCATGCGCGGGAGCGGCGGGCGTTACCGGCGCCGGAGCGTGGCAGTCGCGGGGGGCGGCACGTGATCCCGCCCGCACCTGCTTCAGGTTCTTCTTCGCAGGGCGCGCAGTGGTGTCGGCCGCGGGCGCGCCGCTGCCGGAAAGCTCCTCGAGGATGGCGCAGTGCGGATCGTCGTCGCCCTTGCACAGGCCCACCAGGTGCGACAGGGTCGCGCGCATCTCGTCGATCTCTCGCTGCCTTTGCTCCAGGTCCGCCAGTTGCTGCTGCGCGAGCTCCTTCACCTCGCGGCTGGCGCGGTGTTCGTCGCGCCACAGGCCGAGCAAGGCTTCGATCTGCGGGATGGAGAAGCCGAGCGCGCGCGACTGGCGGATGAAGCGCAGCATCGCCACTTCGCGCTGCGAGTACAGGCGATAGCCGGCCTCGGTGCGCTGCGCCTGCGGGATCATGCCGAGCGACTCGTAGTGCCGGATCATCTTGGGCGTGACGCCCGCCGCCGCCGCGGCTTCGCCGATGTTCAAGGGGTTCATGCGCTCCTCCAGCCGGACGCGAGCCGACACTGTGTCGCCACGCCCTGCCGCTGTCAACACGGGCCTGCTGCACAATCGGCCACAGCAACCAGGAGACACCATGCGACAGTTGGTCCGGATCGCCTTGCTTTGCCTCGCGACGCTGCTCGCACCTGCCCACGCGCAGGAATGGCCCTCGCGGCCCATCCGGCTGATCGTGCCGTTCCCGCCCGGCGGGCCCACCGACTTCATCAGCCGCGAGGCGGCGGAGATCCTGCGCCAGGAACTCAAGCAGGCGGTGGTGGTGGAGAACCGTCCGGGCGGCAACGGCACCCTGGGCCTGGGCGTGCTGGCGAAGTCGCCTCCGGATGGCTACACGATCGGCCTCTACGCGATCACGGTAGCCATCGCGCCGCACCTGGGCAAC